>DATJIA010000281.1:0-20822 GCA_035493675.1 Kofleriaceae bacterium
CGACGTCAACGACCAAGTCGCCGTCGCCGTCGCCGTCAACGCCCAACGACCAGGACCACGACCACGTCTACGACTACGTTGACGTTGACGTCTACTTCGACGGCTCTGCGACGATCAGCACCACCCAGATCGCCTTGTCGCCCAAGTCTGGATGCGGCCCCTGCGCGACGCCGATGCCGGCGATGCTCGCGTGGCCGTCACCGAGCAGCGCGGCACCGTCGAGCGCGTCGAGATCGCCGACGGCGGTGATCACGCTGCCGACCCGCGCGAAGCGGCGCGCGAGCGGCTCGAGGCGCTTGGTCGCGGTCGCGCGCGCCTTGTCGAGCGGCGTGCCGTGCGCGAGATCGTCGGCGAGCGACTGCGCGACGCCGCCGAGCGCGGCGTCGTCGGCGACCGCGCGCACCGCGTTCAGCTTGGCGCGGATCGCCGCGCGCGCCGCCGGCGGATCGATCGTCGGCGGGATGCGGATGAAGACCTCGGTCACGAACATCTCGCGCTGCCCGCTGATCTCGTCGCCGAAGGTGATGCCGATGCCGAGGTGCGTGGCGACCGACGACATCAAGTTCGCGCGGTGACCGGGGCTGTTCATCAAGCCCTGGTGCGCCTCGCCGACCGAGTACGCGCGCGCGATGTTCTCGAGCACGACGCCGGTGCGGATGTTCGCGGCGCGCACGCGATCGGCGGCGCTGCCGGTGGTCGGCGAGACGTGCGCGACCACGCCGGTCGTGCGCATCTCCGTCGAGTGCGCGCGCGCGACCGCCGCGACCGAGTCGTCCCACGCGAGCGCCGCCAAGCCGGCCTTCACGCGATCGCGGTTGACCAGCTGGAAGAGCGCCTTCTCGGCTTCTTGTTCCGTCGAGGAAGCGGTCGCGCCGCCGTCGTCCTCGGGCGCGACCGTCAGCGTGCGCGGCGGCTCCTCGCGACACCAGACCGGGAAGTTCGCGAGCACGGTCGATCCGTTGGCGTCGAAGCCGACGATCTCGAGCTGCAGCTTGCCGGGCGACGCCGGGCAGTCGACCGTCGCGTGGAACGCGGGGCCCGCGACCGTCGTCGCCGGCTGGCTCACGGTGCCGTCCTCCTGCGTGACGAACACCTCGGGGTTCTTGAACGGATCGTGGAGCGATCCGTCGATGTGAACGCTCCCGCCGGAAGGCAGCGCGCGCGGGATCGGCTGCGTCTCGACGCTCGAGCCCTGCAGCGCGAGGATCACGACGCCCTCGCCGTCGGCCTGGCGCGCCGCCATGCCGATGCCGACACGCCCGTTGGCGCCCGAGCGCAGGAGCTCGGGGATGCGCGGCTCGAGCTGCTCGACGATCGCGGGCGCGTCGTCGAGCGGGCCCCACACGACGAGCAGGTGCGGCGACGGCTCGACGATGCCGTGCCGCTGGATCGCGAACTCGACCAGCGCGTACGGCACGACGCCCTCGTCGGGCACGACCGCGGCGAGCTCGTCGGCCGCCGCGTACAGGCGCGCGTCCGGCGCCGGCGCGCTCATGCCGAGCTGCGCCGCCGCGTGCGCGACCGCGCCGACGATCGCGTCGCCGACCTGCGTCGACGGCGCCGGCGCGACGTGCGCCTCGTTGTACGAGGCCGCACCGGGCGTGCGCGGCTCGAGCTCGAGCGGACCGATCGGCGCGCGCTGCTGCTGCGACGCCTCGACGACGCGTGGCTTGCGCCAGCTCGGCTCCTGGCCGAGGCGGCGCGGGCCCGTGCCCGACGAGCACGCGACACAGATCGTGACGACAACAGCGGCGCGCATGCGCCGAAACGCTAACACGCTCACGGCGGAGGCGCCGCGGGTCCCGACGGCTTCGGCACGACCGGCGTCGCGCGGATCGGCCCCTGCGGGCGCGTCGGATGCGCGGGCTGGATCGCCATCCCCGCGTCGATCGCGGGCGCGTTCTTGTCGTTGCCACCGGGCCCCCCCGCGCCCGCACCGCCATCCGGCAACGTCGCGCTCGGCACACCGGCGTCCACCATCGGCGGCGGCGTCGTCCCGCCGTTCGCGTCCGCGAACACGACCGTCAACATGCGATCGAGCGCGTGGAAGTCTTGATAGGTGATCTTGTTCCACGACGCCGCCGCGATGCTCGCGTCCTTGCCCTTGTCGACGCGCACGACGTTCATCCGCCACTGATCGCCGGGCTGCGGCGGCAGGCGCACGTTCATCGCCTCGTCCTTGCCCTTCACCGCGGCCCACGGGATCGCGATCTCGACGTCCCATCCCTGATCGGTGTCGTCGCGATTGTCGAGCGTGCCGCGCATGTTGACCGCCGAGGTCATCGGCGCCGTGTACGTCTTGTCGTCGGGCTGCGCGCGCGTGTTCGGCCACCACGTGTCGAAGTGCGCGTTGTTCGGGTTCACCTGCAGCTCGACGTAGCCGTGGCGGTTGCCGTCGGCGTCGATGAAGAGCTCGACGGTGTCCTCCTTCCACAGCGAGTCGTCCTGGTTCTTGTACTGGCTCGCGACGTCGGTGTCGTCCGACGAGATGAACAGGTAGAGCGCGGTGTCGTCGTAGGTCATGCGCGCGACCGTCTTGCCCGACGGATCCGGGCTGCCCTCGGCGGTCGGGAACTCGCCGCTCGCGACCGCGCCGCGCCAGCCGCTGTCGTTGTCCTTGCCGTCGACGGTGATCGGCCCCGCCGCCTTGCGCAGCTTGATCGTGCCCGGCTGCGGCGGCCCCTTCGAGAGATCGACGTTGAACTTCACCGCGATCACGGCGCCGTCGAGCTGCGGCCCCGACTTGATCTTCATGCGATCGCCGACGCCGTGCTTGCCCTTCGGATACAGGCCGACGATCAGGGTCGCGGTCGGCGAGTGCCAGTCGCTCTTGAGCGTGAACTGCTGCTCGTCCTGGATGATCTCGCCCTTCTTCCAGTCGGCGGGCGGATGGCCGGTGCGCATGTCGGTCGCGTCGACGTTCGCGAAGTCCGGGTTCTTGCCCTCGCCGCGCAGGTGCGAGAAGACGCGCCACTCGCTTCCCGGCGCCTCCTCGACCTTCCAGTAGTGCTTGATCGTCACCTTCTGGCCCGGGACCAGCGTGTCGCCGTCGACGAGGTTGCCGAGGTAGACGATCTTGCCGTCGAGATCCGCGTTGACGGTGTTCGACAGGCGCTCGGGCGGCGCGGCGAGCAGGTTCGCGGCGACGTAGCCGGGATCGATCTGCTTCTGGTGTTGGCCCGCGTTCTTGTCCACGCACGCGGCCATCATGATGACCGCCGCGATCACGATCGTGCGTCGCATCGATCGCCGCTATACCACGAGGTCGGAGGCGTCGACGACCTGGGCGCGGTTCTGCTGCTCGCGCGAGACGACCAGCTTGTACACCTCGGCGAGCAGCTCGGGGTACTTGATCGCGATCGACTCGAACTCTTCGCGCGCGAGGCGGAGCATCGCGGTCGGCGCGGTGGTGACGACGTCGGCGACCGCGGGCTTGCGCGCGAGCAGCGACATCTCGCCGACCCCCTCGCCGGGGCCGATCTGCGCGATCGAGCCGTCGGGGCCGCGCACCTCGCACTTGCCCGAGACGACGACCCAGAGGAAGTCGTTCTCCTTGCCCGCCTCGATGAACGTGTGGCCGGCGGGCACCAGCGTCGTCGAGAAGCGGCCGAGCAGCTCGGCGCGATCCTCTTCGCTCATGCGCGCGAACAGCTCGCTCGTGCGCACGAGGTTGGAGAGCAGGCGCGCGCGCGCGTGGTTGGCGAGCACGCGCGCGAGCCGCGGCTGGCGCGCGGCGACCGCCTCGAGCTTGTCGGCGGGGATCTCGATCAGCCACGAGTCCTCGATCGTGGTGACCTTCGCGGTGCGCGTGGTGCCGCCGACCAGCGCGATCTCGCCGAAGAACGCGCCCGACGCGAGCTCGCCGAGGACGTGCTCGCCGCGGGTCGCGCGCACCGCGCCGCGCGCGATCCAGAACAGCGCATCGGCGGGCGCGCCGAGCTCGATCACGACCGTGTTCGCGGGCACCGCGCGCTGGGTCATCACTTCCACGAGCGCCGAGAGCTCGGCGGCGGGCAGCGAGGAGACGAGCGGCATCGGCGGATACTTCGCGGGCGCGTGCGCGACCGCGTGCGCGGCGGCCGCGTCGATCGCCTGCTTCGCCGCGGCGAGCGCGTCGTCGAGATCCTTCACCGGCGCGGCGGAGGGCGGCGCGGCGCGGGGCGCGGGCAGCGGCGGCCGCGCGGTCGGATCGACTTTCGGCGAGCCCGCGGCGTGGGTCGACGCGATCTCGTCGACCAGCGCGCCGGCCGCGTCGGCGCGACGCGCGATCAGCCAGCGCGAGCACGCGACCGCGAGCGCGACGTGACCGCCCCGGTTCGCGGCCTCACCGAGCTTCGCGAACGCGTCGTCGGCGTCGGCGAGCTTGCCCTCCGCCGCGAGCCACGTCGCGAGCTCGAGCCAATGGGTCAGGTCGCCGGGCGCCGCCGCCAGCGCCGCCGCGGCGCGGCCGATGTCTTGAGCTGCCACGCGATGAGCATAGTCGATCCGCGCGACACGACGCGCGGTGGGGTGAATGCCGCAGCTCCGCTGCGGCAGAGGGGACGGGAAGGTCCCCTTTCAGATCATCAGAAGTTGAAGAGCGTCACGCCGCCGGTGGACGGCTGCGGCATCGGCATCGGCATGTCGGTCAGGCCGTTGCGCGTCTGACCGCTCTGCGGCGACGACGACAGGACGTTGATCGCGACGACCACGCCGACGCCGACGATCACCCAGAACCACCACTTCTTGTACGCGGGCTGCGGCTTCGGCTGCTCGGGCGCGCCGCCCGGGTTGGTGGGCGCGCCGTTCGCGCCGTTACCGAGGCTCGCGGTCGCGGGGCCGCCGGCGCCGGCGCCGTTCGCGGTCGCATCGGCCGTGGCACCGGCGCCCGCGCCCGTGCCCACCGCGCCGGTGCCGGCGCCAGAGGATGGCGCCGGGCCGGTCGCGCCGCCGTTTCGCTGATCGCGGATCGAGTTGACGTCGATCGCGGCGACGCGATCGAGATCGGGATCGCCGGTGTTGGCCGGGCCCGCCGGCGCGACGGTGCCGCTGCCGTTCGACGTGATGCTCGTGCCCGGCGTCATCGTGCCGCCCGCGCCGCCCGGCCCCGCCGCGTGGGCCGCGTTCGCGGCCGCGGCCGCCGCCGCCGCGTCATCCGCCGCCTTCTTCGCCGCCGCCGCGGCCGCCGCGTCGTCCGCCGCCTTCTTCGCCGCCGCGTCCTTCGCCGCCGCGGCCGCCGCCGCGTCGTCCGCCGCCTTCTTCGCGGCCGCATCGGCCTCTTGCTTCTTCACGGCGTCGGCGAGCTTCGCGATCTTCGCCTCGACGTCGGCGCGGTTCTGCGCGTCGGGCACGCGCGTGAGATACGACTTGTAGAACTGCACCGCGTTCGACGGGTCGCCGAGCTTGTCGTAGCAGAGCGCGATGTTGAAGTCGTTCACGCCCGACGGCGACATCTGGTCGGCGGTCTGGAACTCGCCGATCGCCTGCTGGTAGGCGCCGGCGTCGTAGAGCTTCTTGCCGGCGATGTAGTGATCGCGCGCTTGGGCGCGCGTCGAATCGGATTGCGCGGCGGCGGAGGGCTCGCCGCTGATCGTCGCGAACGCGGCGGCCGCGAGGATCACGCAGAACATGCAGAAGAGCGGTAGCGAGCGGGAACGCATGGGGACCTCGGTCCGGTGGAAGGCCGGTGTGATCATCGATCGGAAGCGATGCCGAAGTCGGTGACCGCCGCCCCAGCGGGCGCGCATCACTCGGCTTGGCAGCGCAGATCGTCGGGGTGTTCCTTGCAGTACTTCTTGATCTGATCCTGTTGGTTGTTTCCGTTCGAGCCGGAACCGTTGCCTTGCTTCTTCACCTTGGTGAGATCGAACGCGACGGTGTCGCTCGATCCGTCGATCGTCTGCGTCATGTCCTTGAAGCCCGACGCCTTGACCGTGATCGACAGCGGCTCGTCGGGCAAGACCTCGACGGTGTACGGCGCCGGGCCGAGCTTCTTCTTGCCGTCGTAGACGGTCGCGCCGGGCGCGGCGCTGTTGATCGTGACCTTGATGACCGGCGGCGTGCCCGACGTGCCGGAGCCGGTGCCGCTCTCCGAGCCCGACGCCTGCTGCGAGCCCGACTGCGATCCGCTCGCCTGCTGCGAGCCGGACGCCTGCGAGCCTTGCGAGCCGGTTTGCGATCCGCTCGCCTCTTGCGATCCGCTCGCCTGCTGCGATCCGCTCGCCTGCTGCGAGCCGCTCGCCTTGCCGGTGCCCTGCGAGCCGTTGCTCGCCTGCTGCGAGCCGTTGCTCGCCTGCTGCGACCCGCTCGCGGTGCCCGATCCGGTTCCGCTCGAGCTGCCGCTGTCGTCCTTGTTGCTCGAGACGACGACCGCGACCGCGATGCCCGCCCCGATCGCGAGCACCGCGAGGATGATCACGACGAGGCCGACCTTGCTGCTCTTCTTGGGCAGCATCACCGACGACGAATCCGCGCCCATGTAGCCGGGCTGCGGTCCCGACAAGACCGGCATCGGCGGCGGCGTCATCTGCCCCGGCGTCATGTGCTGCATGCCCGGCGCCTGCGGCATCTGCATCTGGCCCGGCGTCGCCGCCGGATGCACGCCGGTCATCGGCATGCCGGGCACGTGATACGGCGAGCTGCCCGACGCCGGCACCGGCATCATCCCCGACGGTCCCGACGGGCCGCCCTGGTACGCCTGCATGTACGTGCTCATGCCGGCGCCCGCGATCCCGCGATAGACCTCGATCATCGCGTTGACCAGCTCGTCCATGGTGCGATAGCGGCGATCGGGATCTTTCGCCATCGCCTTCGTGATCACGGCCTCGAGGCCCGGCGGCAGCGAGCGCCCCGCCTTCATCGCGCGCTGCACGACGGGCTCGGGCTCGGTCGTGATGTGCTGCGTGAGGATCCCCATGAACGAGTCGCCGCGGAACGGCAGCGAGCCCGCAAAGATCTCGTACAGGATCACGCCCATCGCGTAGATGTCGACGCGCTGATCGACCTGCTGCCCGAGCGCTTGCTCGGGCGCCATGTAGAACGGCGTGCCGAAGATCGTGCCCGTACGGGTCAGGTTGTTCTGGCCGTCGTGGCCGGCGACCTTCGCGATGCCGAAGTCGAGCAGCTTCGGGATGTCCTCGCCCTGCGGCCCGACGGTGACGAAGATGTTCTCGGGCTTCATGTCGCGATGGACGATGCCCTTCGCGTGCGCGGCGGCGAGCCCGTGCCCGGTCTGGATCATGATGTTCAGCAGCCGCTCCGGCGGCATCGGCTGCTGGATCATGTCGTTCAGAGCCTGCCCGTTGAGCAGCTCCATGCAGAGGTAGATGCGGCCGTCCGGCATCACGCCGAAGTCGTCGATGCCGATGATGTTCTTGTGGCCGATCGACGACGCCGAGCGCGCCTCTTGCCGGAAGCGCGACACCGCCTCCTTGTTCGAGACGATCTCGGCCTTGAGCAGCTTGATCGCGACGTGCTTCTCGATGTGCACGTGCTCGGCGGCGTAGACCTCGCCCATGCCGCCTTCGCCGAGCTTCTTCATGATCTTGTAGCGACCGTCGAGCACCTCGCCGACCAGGGACGGCGCCTCGACGCCCGGCATCGAGCCCGAGGCGCTCGGGTCCGCCGTGGTCGAGCCGGTCCCCCCCGCGCCGGACCCGGCGATTTGCGTGCCGGTGCTCGGCTTCGATCGATCGTTGCTCATGCGCACGCCAGTATAACGCTCGACGCCACCCACGGGGTTAACGCTCCCGTGTCATGGCGCACATACACCGACTCCTGCCGCTTCGGCCGCTTGGTTCCCGTTGAGAATGCACCTTAGCCCGGCGTCGCACGCGGGCAGATCCGGACGCCCGCACGCGCCCGGCGGCAGCATCGGGTTCGTCGTCGGCACCGACGACAACGTGCAGTGGCCGTCGTCGCAGCGCGCGGTCGCGCCCGGCTCGCAGACGTCGACGCCCGGGCACGGATCGGTGCCGCTGCACATCAGCATGCCGTCGTGCGCGTCGACCTCGCTCGCCGGGATCGCGGTGTCGGCGCCGCCCTTCGCGCAGCCGCAACAATCGGCGGGCACGCGCGCGCAGTCGCTGTCGAGCGTGCACTGCGCCGCCGCGCCCGGCGCCGCGCACGCGCAGGTCTGGCAGCCGGCGGCGTCGACCGCGAAGCCGCCCGCGCAGCTCAGGTCGCACGCGATCTGCGCGCACGCGAGGACGCACAGGTTGTGATCGCACGCCGCGCGGACTTCGTTGCACTGCGGGTCCGGATCACACGCGACCTTCGCGCAGCTCCACCCCGAGGTCGCGGGCAACGCGAACGTCGGGCACTCGCAGCACGCCGACGACGCCGCCACGCAGTCCTGATCGACCGTGCACTCGGGCGCGGCGTCGCCGTTCGGGTCCTGCACGCCGAGCGCTTGGTCGGCGGCGCCGGTGCACGCACCGACGAGCAGGAGGAGCCACGCGAACCGCATCCACACCCGGAATAGCACGGCGTGTGCCGCGACTAACTCCGCGGAAGCACGACGACGAGTGTCAGGAATCTGTGGTGGAAACGCGACGCCAGGATCAGACCCGTTGCCTAGGGTGCACGGCCATGGGCTCGAAGATCCTGACCAAGACCGATCGCGCGATGGAAGATCGTCTCCTCGCGGTCTCGAACGATCCCGAGCGCGCCGACACGATCGCGAAGGCGCGCGCGTTCAAGCGCACGTGGCTCGAGCTCGCCGAAGCGCTCGCGCGCGTCGACAAGCAGGGCAGCTGGGGCAAGTGGGGCTACACCGACTTCGACGCGTACTGCCGCAAGGAGCTGCACCTGCGCAGCTCGACGGTGCAGAAGCTGCTCGGCAGCTTCCGCTTCCTGCAGAGCTCGGCGCCGCGCGTGATCGAGCGCGCGCGCGAGACCGAGACGTTCGACGCGCCCCTGCCCTCGCTCGCCGCCGTCGAGTTCGTGCAGAAGGCGACCGAGCGCGGCGCGGCCGACGAAGAGACGCTCCGCACGATCCACCGCGCCGCCTTCGACGAAGGCGCCGACGCGCCGGTGCTCGCGCGCCGCTTCAAGGAGGCCGCGTTCCCCATCGACGCGCGCGAGTCGAAGGACAAGCTCCGCGCCTCGATCGCCGCCGCCGCCCGCAAGCTCGCCGCGCTGATCGCCGAAGAAGGCTCGCCGGTGCCGAAGAAGCTGGCGATCGCGGTCGAGGAGACGATCGGCGAGCTGCTACAGGTCGTCGAGCCGCCGAACTGAGAGCCGTCTACCGTCGTCCGTCTCCCGTCTCCCGTTTCAGATCCGGACGACGGAAGTCGGACGACGGAAGTCGATCAGTTCTGCGTCGCTGGCACCGGCGTCCCGATCACCTCGAAGGTGTGCTCGTCGGTGCCGGTCGCGCCGCAGTCGAATTCGATCCGACCGCGGAGCTGCGTGAAGTCGGCCGGCGCGCCGTCGCAGAGGACGTGCACGTCGGTGAACCAGAGCGACGACGCGCTCACTTCGTGCGGGAGGCCCACGGTGCGCGCGCTCGGCCGATAGCGCACGCGCAGGTGTCCGGGTTCCGGACGCTCGATCGCGAGCAGATCGCCCGCGACCGCGCGCGGGTAGCTGCGCGACATCACGCGCGCGGTCTCGGGCCACAGCGTGCCCGAGGACGAATAGAGCCCCCACGATCCCCACTCGCGCGCCCACGCCGTCGACGACGTCAGATACTGATCCTGCAGGTCGAGCTCGGCCGAGAGCCATTTCGGTCCGCGCGTCAGCGTCTGATCGCAGCCGAACTCGGTCGCGAACAGCGGCGTGCCCCACGACGCGGCTTCCATCTCCGCGCTCGCCATCGAAGGCGCGAGCACCGCCGGATCCTCCGACTCCCAGCCGTTCTGCGTCGGCATCGTGAACTGCCCCGTGTAGATGTGCGGCGCGTACACGCCCGGGCCGTGCGACCAGGGCGCGTCGGCGAGCGGCGCGGTGTCGCTCTGGTTGCGCAGCGCCCACGGCTCGAAGAAGAGCGCCGCGTCGGGATCGATCGCGTGCACGCGGTTCGCGACGCGCTCGTGGAACTTGTCGAGCTGGGTCGTGTCGAACACGACCGGCTCGTTGAACGCCTCGTAGCCGATCACGGTCGGATCGCCGACGTGGCGCGACACGATCTGCGCGACCGCGTCGGTGAACGCCTCCTGCAGCGGGCGCCCGTCGGAGGCCGGCAGGTTCTTGAAGAACGACAGGCCCGCGGCGAGCACCGGCGCCGACAACCGCCGGCTGTCGTCGGACGGCCCCGCCAGCACCATCGACGGCGTCGGCGTGATCGCCCAGAGCGGCGCGCCGTCCTCGCCGATCTCCTTCGAGTAGGCGTCTTGGTGCATGTCGATGATCACGTGCATCCCGTGCGCGCGCGCGAGCGCGATCGCGTCGTCGAGCGCGTCGAAGAACGACGCCGCGTACTCGCGCGGCGCGGGCTCGAGCGCGCTCCAGCTCACCGGCAAGCGGATCACGTCGAGGCCCATGTCCTCGAGCTGCGCGGCGACCTCGTCGGTGAACGGCGGGAACGTGTAGTTCGGCGCGCGCCCGTCCGAGAAGCTCACGTCGAAGACGTCCTGCACCTTCGCGTTGTAGCCGCGCCACAGGCGCTGCCGTCCCTGCGTGTCGCGGAACGCGCGGCCGTCGATCACGATCGCGTCCGGATCGATCCGATGCGGCGCGAGATCGTCGCCGCACGCCGCGATCGCCAACAGCAACAGCACAGCCCTCATGCGGGGAGCCTAGACGAGTAACGAACGTCAGTACGATCGCCCATTCAGGGCCCGCTACGGAAGCAGCGCACGCACGATCGAGTAGACGCCGTAGCCGACGAGCAGGACGCCGACCGCGCGCGGGATCCACACCGCCTTGTCGCCCATGATCCGCTTGCCGTGGTTGGTCAGGTACGCGACCAGCGCGAACCACGCGAAGCTGCCCGCGAAGATGCCGGTCGACGCGGCGAGCCCGTCGATCGTGCCGACGTCGGCGAGGTGCGAGCCGACGATCACGACCCAGGTCACCAGCGCCGCCGGGTTCAAGAGGATCAGCGCGAGCCCGACCTGCATCCCGCTCCACACCTCCGACGACGGCGTCGGCGACTTCGGCGCGTGCGCCGTGAGCGGCGTCACCGGGCGCGTGCGCACGGTGATCGCGCCGTACCCGATCAGCACCACGCCCGACACGCCGTAGAGGATGCGCGGCAAGAGCGGATACTCGAGCAGGTACGGCCCGATCCCGACGATGCCGAGGGTCGCGTACACGAAGTCCGCGATCGCGCCGCCCAGGCCCACCGCGATCGCGCGGCGCAGCGTGTGGCGGTACGCCGCGTCGATCACCGCCACGTTGACCGGCCCGATCGGCACGCCGGTCAGCGCGCCGATCGCGATCCCGATCGCGAAGAGGCTAGCCACCGACCCCATGCTATACGAAGCCATGGAGTCGAATACTCCGTCGGTGACGTGGCTGGGCCACGCGAGCGCGGTCGCGGTGCTCGGCGGCCGCACGCTGCTCTTCGATCCGCTCGGACGCCGCCGCGCGCGCAAGGCCGGCACGCCCGACGTCGTCGTGATCACGCACGCGCACGTCGATCACCTGAACCGCTGGACCTTGAAGTCGATCGATCGCAGCGCGCACCTGGTCGTGCCGCGCGGCTGCGCGCAGTACGTGAGGGATCTGAAGTTCGCGAAGCTCAGCGAGGTCGCGCCGGGCGATCACCTGGATCTCGGCGGCGTCGATCTCGTCGCGGTCCCGACCCGTCACGAAGGCGGCCGCTGGCGCCGCGACGACAACGTCCTGTGCTGCGGCTACGTCGCGCGCGCGGGCGGCAAGTCGGTCCATCACGCCGGCGACGTCGACTTCTCCGCGCACGACATCTTCGACGCGATCGGCCGCGATCATCCGCTCGATGCCTCGCTCCTCCCGATCGGCGGGATGATGCCGCTGCGCTGGTACCAGCGCCGCCGCGACTGGCTCGACAAGGGCATCCACATCGATCCCGACGCCGCGCTCTCGATCTTCGAGCGCCTCGGCGCGCGCGCGATGGTGCCGGTGCACTGGGGCACGCTCAACATCCGGCTGGGCGGCAACACGCACGCGCCGCGGCGCCGCCTGATCGAGGCCGCCGCCGAGAAGGGCAAGGACACGCACGTGCGCGTCCTCGCCCACGACGAGACGCTGCCGCTCTAAGACGTCGTCCGTCGTCCGTCTCCCGTCGTCCGGATCAGAGACGGGAGACGGGAGACGGACGACGGACGACGTCTTCAGGGCGAGCCGAGATACGACCCGATGATCCCGATCGCGCCGATCACGAGGCCGACGATCGATCCGAAGATCTGATCGCGCACGGCGCCCTGCTCGCGATCGGAGCGCAGCGCGCGGCGGAGGCGCACGCTGTCGATCACGACCCAGTACGCCGCGACGATGCCGGTCAGGTACGTCACGAAGTACTGCATCCCGCGGTGCGAGAGGATCAGGTGCTCGCTCGAGAGGTTCGGCGCGGTCATGCGGCCTCGAGCTCGAGCGGATCGACGAGCATGCGCTTCGCGTCGTGGGCGACCGTGACCGCCATGATGATCGCGAACGCCCAGTAGAAGTAGCGGACCTCGTACGCGGTGACGCCGAAGCCGCCGAGGTACGCCGCGTACGCCACGCAGCGCTCCATCGCGAATGAGCGGTAGTTCACGGTCTGGCCCGCGCGCCGCGCGTACTTCGCGCGCAGCCCGATGTTCAGCACGCCGAGCAAGAGGATGACGACGACCGGCGGCCACGGCACCCACGCGTACAGGACGAGGATCAAGAGGAAGAACCCGTAGCAGATGCCGTCGGCGAGCGCGTCGAAGACCGCGCCGAACGGCGTGATGCAGTCGAAGATGCGCGCGACCGCGCCGTCGACGAGATCGAGCAGCCCGCACACGATGATGCAGGCGGCCGCCCACTGGTACCAACCGTTCGCGACGCACCACACGAACGGCGGCAACGTCAGGAAGCGCGACGCGGTGACCGCGTTCGCCGGGTTCACGTTCGACGCCACGGTGCGCGCCTCTATGAAGCTTGCTTCGCTTCGGCGTCGTCCGCGCGTACGACCGCGGGATCGACGAAGCGATAGCGCTTCCACGCGAAGAACGCGCGCTGGAGCAGCGACACGTGGCTCATGATCGCGACCGCCCAGCAGCCCGCGAGCAGTGGCCGCGGATCGTCGAGCAGCGCCGTGAACAAGACGCCGGTGCCGAAGTAGATGATGAACTCCGCCGAGCCGAACAGCCCGACGACGTCGACGGGGTGACCGATCTTGCCCTTCTCGCGCCAGACGTCCTGCTGGCTCTCCGCGTAGATCGACAGCTTGATGATCACGTTGCAGAGCGAGCCCGTGATGCCGAAGCCGAGCACGATCAGCACGTGCGGGTAGTAGTACGCGAGGTTCAAGCAGCCGCCCGCGTACATGATGCCGAGCACCCAGCGATCGGCGAGGTCGTCCATCACCGCGCCGAAGGTCGAGCGCTGGTTGAAGTTGCGCGCCTTGTAGCCGTCGATGTGATCGACGAGGCCGCGGAACAGCAGGAGCGCGAGCCCGAGCCACCACAGGCCGTAGAAGAAGACCACGCCGCCGGTGAGGCCGATCAGCCCGCCGATCAGCGTCCACGTGTTCGCGTGGATCGGCAGGCGCGTCACCGCCCGCATGATGGGGTGGAGCACCTTGTCGAGGTACTTGCGGACCGCGAAGAGGTTCATACCGCGACCGCGGAACTTACACGCCTTTACGGACCGCCGCGAGCGTCTTCTGGAGCGCCGCGATCAAACGATCGATGTCAGCGGAGGTCACCGACAGCGGCGGCTGCAAACGGAGCACGTTGCCGTACAGACCGCTCACCGTGATCAGCATGCCCTGCTGGTGCAGGCTGTCCTTGATCGCGGAGACCAGCTTCTTGTCGAGCACCTCCCGCGTGTCGCGGTTCGAGACCAGCTCGATGCCGCCGAGCAGACCGGTGAAGCGGACGTCGCCGATCCACGGATCCTTCAGCGCCCACGCGGCCTCGGTGAAGTACGCGCCCATCTTCGCGGAGTTCTCGACCAGCTTCTCGTCGACGAGGATGTCGATCAGCTCGAGGCCCGCGGCCGCGCTGACCGCGTTGCCGCCCGAGGTCGGCGTCGTGCCGCCGAAGAACTTGCCGAGGAGCTGATCGCCCGCGATGGTCGCGCCGAGCGAGCCGACGCCGCCCGACAGGCCCTTGCCCGCGGTGATGATCTCCGGCTCGAGCCCGTAGTGCTCGACCGCGAACATCTTGCCGGTGCGGCCGAGCCCGGTCTGGATCTCGTCGATGATCAGGAGCATGCCGCGCGACTTGCGGATCTGATCGAGCTTCGCCCACCACTTCGCCGGCGGCGCGAGGCCGCCGACCGCCTGGATCGCCTCGGCGATGAGCGCCGACGTGTTCGGACGCGAATCGAGCTTCGCCTCGACGCCGTCCAAGCACTGCACGTTGCACTCGGCGTGCGGGCCGAACTTGCAGCGGTAGCAGTAGGCGTTCGGGATCGAGAACGTGTCGTCGCTGAGCGGCTTGCCCGCGGTCTCGCGGTACTTCTCGCTCGCGCAGGTCTCGAGCGCGCCGAGCGTGAGCCCGTGATACGCGTTCTCGAGGTACGCGATGTCCTTCTTCTTGGTCGCCTGGCGCGCGAGCTTCATCGCGAACTCGGTCGCCTCGCTGCCGCCGGTCGAGAAGAACGCCTTGTTCACGCTCTTCGGGAGGAGATTGACGAGCCGCTCGGCGAGACGAACCGCGGGCACGGTGCCGTGCTTGCCGCTCATCTGCAGCACCTTGTGCATCTGCTTGGTCGCCGCGTCGGCGATGCGCGGATGACAGTGGCCCGCGTTGTTGACGAAGTACCCCGCGGTGAAGTCGAGGTACTCCTTGCCGTGGACGTCGGTGATCGTGCAGCCCTTCGCGCTGGCGACGATCACCGGCTCTCCGGCGGGGTTCGGCCACGGGCGCATCACGTACTTCGCGTCGGCGGCGTCGATGGCGGCGGCTTCGGCCGGGCTGTATTCGGTGCTCACGCAACTGAGGTATCGCAGGTCTGCGAACGCCGTCAACGCGACGGAAACCTGACACTTCCCGCGCGCGTGGCCGTTCAGGCAGTTGCCGCGACCAGCCCGGGCTCTGCGTCGTCGATTTCGAAGCGGTTCTGATCGCGGCGCCAGACGCGCAGGTGATGCGCACGCACACCACCGCCGTCGAGCTCGATCACGCGATAGCGCGCGGTGCGCGTCGTGTCCGCGGCGCCGTAGGTGCCGCTGGGCACGCCGAGGACGGGGATCGGCCCGCTGGGACCGGGCAGCTCGTTGCGCAGATCCCGGTGCTCGTGACCGTGCAACACCAGCTCGCAGCCGTGCTGCGCGAGCACCGCGGCGAACGCTTCGTGATCGCGCAGCCCGCGGATGCGCGACTGCGCGCGACGCCCCGCCGGCGGGTGATGGAGCGCGACGACGCGGCACTTCCCCTTCACGCGCGGATCGGTGAGCGCCTCGGCGAGGCGCGCGAGCTGATCGTCGTCGCACACGCCGTACGCGGTGAACCACGGCGTCTTGCGGCTGGTCGACAAGCCGATCAGCGCGACGTCGCCGCGGATGCGCACGGTCGGCCACGGCTCGGGCCACCCCGCGTCGGACGCGAAGTACGGCGCGAAGATCTCGTGGAAGTGCTGCTCGCCCTCAGCGACGTAGGTGTCGTGATTGCCGGGCAAGACGGTGACGCCGTGCGTGCCGAGCGGGATGCGATCGAAGCGCTCGCGCGCGTAGCGGAACTCCTGCTCGAACGCGAGGTTCGTGACGTCGCCGGTGCAGATCACGTGATCGACCTTCGACTCGCCGAAGTCCTCGACCATCTGCTCGAACGCCTCGGTGTGGTAGTGGCGCCCGCGGTTGGTGAGCAGGTTCAAGCCGCCGATCCACCGCTTGTTCGCGAAGTCGAGCAGCCGCGTCCCGTCGAGCGAGAGCAGGTGCAGATCCGAGCAGTGGGCGAGCAACATCTCCGACCTGTGTATCACGTGGTCGCGGGCTCGGCCGCGAGGTACCTTGCACGCATGGAGATCCGGTCCCCTGCGGTGGCAGGTCGGTTCTATCCGGGGACGCCGACGAAGATCGCGGAAGAGCTGCGCGCGCTGATGCCCGCGGCGGCGCCGCGCGCGGCGGCGGCGGTGATGTGCCCGCACGCGGGCTGGGTCTACTCGGGAAAGATCGCGGGTGGCGTGCTCGCGCAGATCGACGTGCCCGCGCGCGTGATCGTCCTGTGCCCGAATCACACGGGGCGCGGCGCGCGCGTGTCGATCATGACGAGCGGCGCGTGGCGCACGCCGGTCGGCGACGTGCCGGTCGATGAAGAGCTGGCCGCGATCCTCGTGGAGGAATCGCAGTCGATCCGCGGCGCGCGCGCGGATCGCGCCGCGCACGAAGGCGAGCACGCGATCGAGGTGCTCGTGCCGATGCTCCTCGCGCGTCAGCCCGCGCTGACGATGACGCCGGTGGTCGTCGGGCCGCTCGACACCGGCGAGTGCACCGCGCTCGGCCACGCGATCGCGCGCGCGGTCGAGCGCGTGACGGATCGTGTGCTGGTCGTCGCGTCGAGCGACATGAGCCACTACCTGCCCGACCCGGAGACCCGCCGCCGCGACAAGCTCGCGCTCGCCGCGCTCGTCTCCGGCGACGAAGCGGCCCTCATGCACGTCTGCGACGAGCACGAGGTCTCGATGTGCGGCGTGCGACCGGCCGCGGCGATGCTCGCGTACGTGCGCGCGCGCAAGGCCGGCGCGCCGGAGCTGGTGGGCTACGCGACCTCGGGCGACGCGTTCGGCGATCGCTCGAGCGTCGTCGGCTACGCGGGCGTGATCGTCCCGCCGTGAAGGATCGAGATCGACTAGAGGTCCCGTGGGCCACGCTCGCGACCGTGATCGTCGTGAGCGCGGCCTTCTGCGCGCAGGTCGGCGTCGGCATCGACGGCTGGCGCCCGCGCGCCGCCGAGCTCGCGTCGATCGGCGGCGGGCCCGACGCGGGGCTCGCGTGGCGCTTGTTCATCGCGCCGCTCGTTCACCTCGGCGCGCTGCACCTCGCGTTCAACCTGATCGGCTTCGCGCTGATCGGGCCGCCGCTCGAGCGTGTGATCGGGCGCGCGCGAACCTTCGTCGTCTACGCCGGCGGCGCGATCGCGGGCGCCGCGCTGCACGTCGCGATGCAGCCATATGATCTCTCGGTCGGCGCGTCGGGCGCCGCGTTCGCGGGCGCCGCCGCGCTGCTGGTGTCGATCCGCTCGGCGCCTGAGGGTGCTACCCCGGGTCCGCTCGCTGGCGCTCGCGGCTCGGCAGTCGGCCTCGGCCCTGCCCCTCGCGGCGCCTCGATGCCGCGACCCAACGCGATCCGGCTCGCGATCTTCGCGATCGTGCACGCCGCTGCGCTCGCGGCGAGCTACGCCGGCCTCGGCGCGAGCCCGGATCTGTGGGCGCACTCGGGCGGCGCGATCGCCGGCGCCGGGTTCGCAGCCATCGCCGGCCGCTACGCGCTCCGGACGCTCGCGGGAACAGCGGCGCTCGTCACCGCGGTCGTCGCGACCCTCGCGCTCGCGCGCCCCGCCATCGATTGGCGCGGCGACCTCGCGCGCGCCGCCGCGCTCGAGCAGCGCTTCGACGCGCTGGTGCCCGACACGATGACCCACGCCGAGCCGGCGCTGGCGTCGCGGCTCGATCAGGAGGTCATCGCGCCGCTCGCCGCGCTGCGCGAAGGGCTGATCGACGATGCGCGAATGCCGGATGCGATCATCCGTCGTCGCGCGGCGTTACGCGCGTACCTCGACGCGCGCCTGCGGGCGCTGCATGCGATCTCGCAGTACCTCGCGACCGGCGATCAGACCGCGAAGAAACGGATCGAAGACGCCGACCGTGACGCCGACGCCGCGCTACTTCGATGAACGCGCGCGCGCGCGGTGCGCGGATCCCGCGCCCGCCGCAGCGGCGTAGGGCCGCGACGGCCGCCGCGACCGGCGCACCATGCGCAGCGCGCGCAGCGGCGGCACCGCGCGATACGCGAGCGCGTCACGATTCTCGACGCGCACGACCAAGCGGATCGCCGACCACACCTCGTCGATCTCGCAGATCTTGTTGTCGATCATGCCACCGGCGAGCGCGACGCAGCGGATCACCTCGGGCGTGATGTCGGTCGGACGGCGCTTGCGCCACGCGACCCAGAAGCCGCCTTCAGGATGCATGCGCGACGTGATCTCACCGAAGCGCTTCTCCAGATCCGCGACGCGGTCGACGAACAACACGACCACATCGACCGGGCCCACGCGGAGCGCCGAGTACAGCTTGGCGGTATCCGGAACGTCGAGCGCGCGCTCGAACCCCTCGGGCGCGTGCAGCGCGACGACGGTGTGTCCGTCCTTGATCCCCAGCTTTTTCGGAAGCGCGGTGCCCGCGGCCATGCGGGGATATTGCCCGGCTCTGGCGCTCCGTCAAAGCGAATGGCAGGCATTTGAAACGGGGGTCGATCGGCACGCGTTATGCCAAGATTCCACCTTATATAACAACCGCTTACGTAAGGCGCTCCGGATGCATTCGGGGAGGGATCGGGCCTTGACTTTCGCCGCCGGCGCGATAGCGACCGGGCCCGATCCCCGAGTAACGTGACGCCGCGCGACGCAGCACGCCGCGCGCACTCCGATGGGGGGATGAACGTGGATCGACGCCTCCTTTTATGTGTCGCGGTCGCCGGGCTCGGCGCCTGCGACCGCGGCTCCGACCGACCGGCCGACTGGTCCTACATCCATGCCGCGATCATCCGGCCGAGCTGCGCGACCGCGTCGTGCCACTCGTACCAGCGATCCGCGGGTGGCCTCGACCTGTCGACGTCGGCCGGCGCGTACTCGGTGCTCACCGGGCACACGTGCGACGGCGCCGCCCTGCCCGGCGTCGCCGACCACGCGTACGTGGACCCGGATCACCCGGACGACTCGCAGCTGATGCACCTCTTGCTGGGCGATCGCACCTTCGTGATGCCGCCCGACGTGCCGCTGCCGCCGGTCGAGGTGAACCTGATCCGCGCGTGGATCTACGAGGGGGCGTCATGCGACACGCCCTGATCGCGCTCGCCATCGGCGTCGTCGTCCTTTGGGCGACCGCCGGCGTCGCGCGCGCGTACCCGCAGTTCCAGCTCTCGACCGGCGCCGATCGCTGCACCGCCTGCCACTTCTCGCCGTCGGGCGGCGGCTTGCTCAACGACTACGGCCGCGACGAAGCCGGGGACACGATCAGCGGCGGCGGCGACGGCCGCTTCCTCTACGGCGCGTGGACCCCGCCCGACGCGCTGCAGCTCGGGCTCGATCTGCGCGCCGCCGCCGGCGTGAAGGACTCGCTCGACCCGGCGTACGCGCTCGCGTTCCCGATGCAGTCGGACATCTATGCGCGCGTCGGCGGCTCGAGCGGCCTGTCGTTCACCGCGATCCTCGGTCTCCGCGACAGCGCGCGGCCGCCGGCGTCGCCGTGGTTCGACATGCTCGCGTCGCGCGAGCACTACGTCATGTACCAGGGCGACGACTGGTACGTGCGCGCGGGCCGCTTCTTCCCGATCTACGGCGTCCGCTCGCAGGACCACACCATCTATGTCCGGAAGTTCCTCGACCTCGGCCTCCTGCAGGAGCCGTACGGCGTGGGCGCCGGCAAGTACGGCGACGAATACGAGGCGCACGTGATGGTCTTCGCGCCGCAGCCGTCGCCGTTCTTCGGCGCGGCGCCGAACGACTACGGCGTCGCGGCGTACTACGAGCGGCGCGTCGCCGACTCGAAGGGCGCCTGGGCCGCGCAGACGCGCATCATGGGCGGGCCCGACGAGCGGCGCGCGATGGTCGGCGGCGTCGGCAAGTACTGGCTCGAGGATCAGAAGACGATGCTGCTCGGCGAGCTCGACCTCGGCGTGCAGACGTTCCCGCACGGCGGGCCCGCGCGCGGTCAGCTCGCCGCCTACGCGGGCGCGTCGTATCTCCCGAAGCCGGGATGGATGTTCGGCGGCGATCTGCAGGCATGGAAAGCGGATCTCCTGCTGACCGGCGACTCGCGCACCGCGACGTCGCTGAACGCGCAGTGGTTCCCCAGCGCGCATTGGGAGGTGCACCTCCTCGGACGCCTCGAAGCGCAGGCGCTCCGCTACGATCACCCCGAGCTGCTCGCGCTGCTGCAGCTCCACTACTATCTATGAGGGCCGCGATGAAGACCTTGTCGCTCGTCTTCTTGATCGCGTGCACCAGCGCGCCGTCGACGCCGACCTGGCAGGCCGACGTCCAGCCGATCATCGCCGCGAACTGCATCCGCTGCCACGGCGCGACGCCGGCGTACGGCGCGCCCCAGTCGTTCCGTCTCGACGTCCTCGAGGACAGCACCAACGATCCGGTGACCGGCCTGCCGATCCACGGCGCGCGCACGATGTACTACCGGATCATGGAGCGCGTCGACGACGGCTCGATGCCGCCCGAGCTGCCGCTGGTCGGCGACGCGGTGGACGTGATCGACAACTGGGCCGCGCTCGCGAAGCCGTCCGACGTGATCAACGGCTTCGCGGTGCCGCCGGATCCGGGCGGCGAGCGCGCCGGCAACCACGCGCCGACCTTCTCGCTCGCGCAGGGCGCCGCCGGCGGCGTCACCTACGCGATCGACGACGCCGATCACGATCTCGTCGACGGACAGCTGCAGGTCGGCGGCGTCGTCGTCGCGCGCGGCATGCGATCCGGGTGGGGCACGGTGCACGTCGATCTCTCGAACGTCCCGCAGGCCGCCGGCGCGACACCCGTCGATCTCGTCTTGAACGACGGCGT
>DATJIA010000282.1:0-6986 GCA_035493675.1 Kofleriaceae bacterium
TCGCGTCGCCGACCCAGGCCCGCAACGCGATCAGCTACATCGTCAACAACTGGCGCCACCACCGGCGCGACCTCTACGACACGCGCCGCACCGATCCGTTCTCCTCCGCCCACGCGATCGCGGCGTGGCGCATCGCGCCGCCCGACGACGCGCTGCCCGTCGTGCGCCCGACGACCTGGCTCCTCACCGACGGCTACAAGCGCGGCGATCCGATCCGCCCCGACGAGATTCCAGGCCCGGATCCGACCCCGTAGTCGCCGCGGCACCGTCGGGCTCTCGCCGTTCGTACCGCTCGGGCGGCGTTCCAGATCCGCGAGCGATCACGTCCCGGATCCCCGGGCACTTCTCGATCGCGTCACCGTGAGCGGTCTAGCTGCGCGTGGCAGCGCGGCCGCTCGAGCTCAGGACTTCGCCACGGTGAAGCCGGTGATGCACCGGTACTGCTTGTCGTTGTGCTCGCTGACGACGTACTCGAGCGTCACGGAGTACTCGCTCTTGAACGAGGCGAACAGGAGCTGGATCGACGAGTCGGACAGCTCGCGGCCTTTGCACTCGAGCCCGCCCCACCGGTAGTTGTAGTTGGCCTTGTCGTACTCGAGCCAGATCGCGCCGTGGAACAGGCGATAGTTCTTGTCGCCCGGCTCGAGCACCATCACCTGCGCGATCTGACTCGTGGCGGTGGTCTCGGCGCGCGCGGCGCGCGGCGCGAGGATCATGCAGAAGAGGATGGTGAGCGCGAGGCGGCGGACCATCCTCGGATTCTAACCTACGCGCGCCGTCGGCGGCGACGCAGCGCGATCACGAGCACGAGGCCGACCAGCCCCGTCTTGGCGGCGAGGGCGTCGGCGCCGGTCGCGCTCGAGTTGCAGCAGCCGGTGTCGGGCGCCTTCGGCAGGCAGTAGCCGGTGCCGCTGTTGTCGAGCACGCACTCGAACATGTCGGGGCACGACCCCGCCTGCGTGATGAAGCACTGCTGCGAGCACATCATGCCGCCCGACGTGCTCAGGCACAGGCCGCTCTTGCACGCCTGCGGGTAGCCGCAGTCATCGCCGAGCTCCCCGGTCGCCGGATCCCAGAAGCACTTGCCCGCTTCGCACTTCTGGCCCTTCGCGCACGACGACGCGTCGGCGCACGGCGCGCCCTTGGTCACCTGGATCTTGCCCGACGAGCACTGATCGAGGTCGTCGCACGCCTGCGCCTCGACGTCGATGACGCCGTCGGGGACGTCGGTCGGCGCGTTGAGCTGGAAGGTCTTGGCGTAGATCGGCGCGAGGTTCGTGCCCTGCGGCGGCTGGATGTCGACGTCCTTGTCGACCCACGTATAGCCGTTGAGGATGAGCCGCGCGTGGAAGGTGCCGCGCTTGCCCATCGAGTTCATGAAGACCGTGAAGCCGTTCTGCACGGTCGTCTGATCGGCCGGCGACACGATCGACGCGACCGGCCCGGGCACGATCGACTGGCCGGGACCGAACACGCCGAGGATGCGCTGGTGCGAGTTCTGCGTCGGGCCCGCGGTCTGGCAGCGGCCGTCGCAGTTGCACTCGCCCGGCGCGCCGGTGCCGCACTCGATGTCCTTGTTGCGGAAGAAGCGCTGGCCGCCGCACGGCGACAGGTACGTCATCGGATCGACGCACGCGTACTCGTGATCGAGGCCCCACGAGTGCGCGGTCTCCTGTCCGATCGTCGCGCAGAGATCGATGAGGCCGAACAGCACGTTCGGGTTGTCGGTGTTCGAGTACGAGCCGGCGAACGCGAAGGAGATGTTGTTGTTGACCGGCGTGCGATCGGCGGACACCGGCGAGATGCCGAGCACGCCCTGCGGCAGCATCAGCTCGGCGCCGGTGCCGGCGACGATGATCTCGTGGTGCACGACGCCCGCGCCCGGATCGACGTCGGTGATCTGCACGTTGAAGGGCGAGTAGATCTCCTTCACGCACTGCATGACCGTCGCCCACGCGGTGTCGTCGTACGGGAACTCGGAGATCGTGACGTCGGTGCCCGGCGGCTGGTTCGGGATCGTCGAGTCCTGCGTCGCCGCGTTGTTGTTGTTCGCGGAGTGGATCACGCAACCGCCTTTGCAGCGGTTGAGGAAGATGATGTTGCTGATCGTGTCCGCTTCGGCGGTGTCGGTGAACGCCGTCGACGGCAGGAACTGCCGCCCGTACACGCCCCCGCGTGCGTCGGCGTTGTAGACCGGCGCTGGATTGGCGGCGGCGGGCGCCGCGATCGCGAGCGACGCGGCTACAGACAGGACGGCAATCCGATTCATGTGCCGCGGAATACTACAAGTCGCCGGGTCTTTGCGATCGGATCCGTCACGGTCGCTGCAGGTCGCCGGTGTCGATCTGGTCGGCGCCGTCCGAGACCGCGTCGATGGTGGGGGTCACGGTGAAGTTCGCAACATCGCCTTTGACGGTGAAGGTGATCGTGGTCCGCGCCTCGCCCGCCGGGAACTCGAGGTTGGTGAACCGCCCCTTCACGCACACCGAGGGCGCGCCGTCCTCGACCCCCGTCATGCCCAGGAAGTGCGATTTCCCGTCGGGCGTGACCATGATCGTCGCGCGCACCGCGAGCTCCTGGGTGCCGGGCAGGACCGAGAAGCAGCGCGCGAGATCGAGCGTCTCGCCGACGTCGCGGATCACGCCGAGCGTGAGACCGCGCGCGGGCGGCGCGGGCGGCGGGGGCGGCGGCGTGCGCGCGATCACCTTCGGCACGCCGGCGTCGGGGACGTCGGCGAGCTTGTTGGTCAGCTCGATGATCTTCTCGTCGCGCTCGACGATCTGCTGGCGCAGCTGGGCGAGCTTCTGCGCGTCGTGCTGGAACTTCTCGATCTCGGCGAGCAGCATCGTGCGCTCCGCCTCGAGCTTCGCGATGCGGTCCTCGAGCTCGCGCTTCTCGTCGGGCGGCATGGTCGGCGTCGCCGCCGACGAGCCGGTCGCCATCACGGTCGCCGCCGCCGCGCCGGCGAGGACCAGGCCGCCGAGCCCCGCGACCAGCCAGCGCTCGCGCGTGCGCACCGGCGGCGGCGTGAGCTCGTGCAAGAGCGTCTGCATCGACGGCCAGCGCTTGACCGGCACGAGCTCGAGGCCGCGCGCGAGCGACTTGCCGATCGACGCGGGCACGGGGCCGTCGGGCGCGGGCTCGGCGCGCTCGCCCGACTCGACCATCGCCGCGGCGGTGTCGCCTTGCAGCGGATGCTTGCCGTAGAGCGACTCGAACATCGCGACGCAGAAGCTGAACTGATCGCTCCGCGCGTCGGTGTCGTGGCCGCGCACCTGCTCGGGCGCCATGTAGCGCGGCGTGCCGAGCACGGTGCCGGTCGCGGTGAGCGTCACGCGCAACGCCGCCAACGACGGCGCCGGCCCGCGCTTCTCCTCGTGCGTGATGAACGATCGCGCCAGGCCGAAGTCCGTCACGCGCACGCGCCCGTCGCTGCCGACCAAGACGTTGTCGGGCTTGAAGTCACGGTGCAGGAGCCCGACCGCGTGCGCGGCGGCGAGCCCGCGCCCCGCTTGCAGGAAGACGTCGAGCACCTCGCGCCAGGTGCGCTCCCACCGCGCGAGCCACGTCGTGAGCGTCTCGCCCTCGACGAACTCCATCGCGATGTAGACCTCGCCCGACTCGGCGGTGCCGACGTCGTAGACCGCGACGACGTTCGGGTGCGAGAGCTGGGCGATCGCCTGCGCCTCGCGCACGAGGCGCGCGCGTCCTTCGCTCGACTCGACGCCCGAGCCCGCGCGCAGGAGCTTGATCGCGACCTTGCGATCGAGCTGCGGATCGTACGCGCTCCACACGACGCCCATGCCGCCGGCCCCGAGCCGCGCCAGGATCACGTAGCGGCCGATCGTGTCGCCGACCATGATCTCGGGCTCGTTCGCCGAGCGCGGGATCGTCGCCTCGAGGCCGACGTCGCGACGACGTTTCCCGCGCGGCAAGCGCGCGGGGCGCGGCGCGGTGACGACGTCGGAGTCCGCTTCGCCGTCTTGCGGCGCGAGCGCGGCGACCAGCGCACGACAGTCGCGGCAGCTCGCGAGGTGCGTCTCGACGCGCGTCGCGGCGGCGCCCGACAGCGCGCCCGAGGCGAACTCGGCGGCGTCGTTGTCATCGAGACACGCGCTCGTCACCTGGCCATGTTACCAGGTTGCGAGTGCCGCAACCGATGAATATCACTAGGGACCCGGCGCGGCCCTTGACCCCGGGCTCTCAGCACGGTAGTCATCGCGCGCCTTTCTGACGCCCTTTTCCGGGGCTCTCAAGGAGTTATCTCGTGCTCGCTGACCTCGCGAAAGTCCGCAACATCGGCATCTCGGCGCATATCGACAGCGGCAAGACCACGCTGACCGAGCGCATCCTCTATTACACCAAGCGGATCCACGCGATTCACGAGGTGAAGGGCAAGGACGGCGTCGGCGCGAAGATGGACTCGATGGAGCTCGAGCGCGAGCGCGGCATCACGATCCAGTCCGCCGCGACGTACTGCTCCTGGTCCGGCTCGCACCCCGATCGCCAGATCAAGCCGCACCACATCAACATCATCGACACCCCGGGCCACGTCGACTTCACGATCGAGGTCGAGCGCTCGTTGCGCGTGCTCGACGGCGCGATCCTCGTGCTGTGCGGCGTCGCCGGCGTGCAGTCGCAGTCGTACACGGTCGATCGCCAGATGCGCCGGTACAAGGTCCCGCGCATCGCGTTCATCAACAAGCTCGACCGCACCGGCGCGAACCCGTTCCGCGTGAAGGAGCAGCTCAAGGAGAAGCTCAAGCTCCACCCCGTGCTGATCCAGCTGCCGATCGGCCTCGAGGACAAGCTCGAGGGCGTCATCGATCTCATCGAGATGCAGGCCGTCACCTTCGAGGGCGACAACGGCGAGGAGATCACGCGCCGTGCGATCCCGGCCGACATGGCGGATCAGGCCCACAAGTACCGCGAGGAGATGCTCGACGCGCTGTCGATGGTCTCCGACGAGCTGACCCACGCGATCCTCGAGGAGCAGGTCACGCCGGAGCTGATCCGGAAGTGCCTCCGCGAGGCGACCGTCGCGCTCAAGGCGACGCCGGTCATGATGGGCTCGGCGTACAAGAACAAGGCCGTCCAGCTGCTGCTCGACGGCGTCACGTACTACCTGCCCGAGCCGCGCGAGGTCGAGAACATCGCGCTCGATCTCGACAAGAACGAGGCGCCGGTCGTCCTCGAGGCGAACAACGACAAGCCGCTCGTCCTCCTCGCGTTCAAGCTCGAGGACGGTCGCTACGGCCAGCTCACGTACCTGCGCGTCTACCAGGGCGCGCTCAAGCGCGACGAGTTCATCGTCAACTCGCGCACCGGCAAGAAGGTCAAGGTCGGCCGCCTCGTCCGCATGCACTCCGACGACATGGAGGACATCGAGGACGTCGCCGCGGGCGACATCTGCGCGATGTTCGGCGTCGACTGCAACTCGGGCGACACCTTCACCGATGGCAAGGTCAACCTCGCCATGACGTCGATGTTCGTCCCGAAGCCGGTCATCTCGGTCGCCGTGCGCCCGAAGGACTCGGCGGCGGAAGTGAACATGTCGAAGGCGCTGCGCCGGTTCTCGAAGGAGGACCCGACCTTCAACGTCTATGTCGACGCGGAGAGCGCCGAGACGATCATCGCCGGCATGGGCGAGCTGCACCTCGACGTCTACATCGAGCGCATGAAGCGCGAGTACAAGGCCGAGGTGGTGACGTCGCCGCCGCAGGTCGCGTACCGCGAGACGATCACGCAGAAGGTCGACTTCAACTACACGCACAAGAAGCAGACCGGCGGCTCCGGCCAGTACGGCCGCGTCGCGGGCACGATGGAGCCGCTCGACGGCGAGTTCGAGTTCAACGACGAGATCCGCGGCGGCGCGATCCCCCGCGAGTTCATCTCGGCGGTCGAGAAGGGCTTCCGCTCGATGATGCCGAAGTCGATGCGCCTCGGCGTACCGGTGACCGGCGTCAAGATCACGATCAACGACGGTCAGTCGCACGCGGTCGACTCGTCGGACATCGCGTTCCAGGAAGCGGCCCGCGGCGCGTTCCGCGACGCGTTCCCGCGCGCGAAGCCGAAGATCCTCGAGCCGATCATGAAGGTCGCGGTCGAAGGCCCCGCCGAGTTCTCGGGCAACGTGCTCACGACGCTCATGCAGCGCCGCGGCATGGTGATCGGGTCGCTCGAAGAGGAAGGCCTCATGAAGATCGACGCCGAGGTGCCGCTGTCGGAGATGTTCGGCTACGCGACCGCGCTCCGCTCTTCGACGCAGGGCAAGGCCGAGTTCACGATGGAGTTCGCGAAGTACGCCGAGGTCCCGCCGAACATCGGCGAGGAGCTCCTCGCGAAGGCGGCGAAGGCCAAGGAAGCCGCGAAGAAGTAGTCGTCACGTTCTTGTCATTCGAGCCGGGCCCGCCACGTGCGGGCCCGTTTCGTTTTCGGCGCGGCGGTTCGCGGCGGCGCTATCCTCGATCCGTGAGGTGGGTCGCAGCGCTCGTGCTCGCGGCGGTCGCGTCGAGCGCGGCCGCGAAGCCGACGACGATCCACAACGAGTCGCGCACGTGGGCGAAGGGCGATATCGCCACGCTGGTGTCCACCGATGGGTTCGTCGTGATCGCGTTGACCATGCGCGACTACGAGTGCAGCGCGTGCGGACACGTCGTGACGCAAGCGCGCGAGCTGTTCGAGATCGATGCCCCCGGCGTCTGGCACGTCTACGTGATGTACGTCGACGGGCGCATGGGAAGCGCCGACGAGATCGTGGCGGGCGCGCGGCTGCCCGTGATCGCTCTGTACGCCGACGGTCACCTGATCGCGGCGCGGTCGTCGAACGCGTCGCGCGACGACGCGACCGCGTGGCTCGAGCGCAACGCGGCGCGCGCGGCGAAGCTCGACGGCGCGTCGCCGCTCGACTGCGCGCAACGGTTGATCGATCTCGTCATCTCGCCCGGGCGCATCGGCGCGGATGATCTCGTGCGGATGCGCGATCT
>DATJIA010000283.1:0-43005 GCA_035493675.1 Kofleriaceae bacterium
TCACGCCGCTGCGCAAGCTGACCGGCTGGAACGGCCTCATCGCGGTGCGCCGCAACCTCGGCGTCCTCGGCTTCTCGTACATCCTGGCGCACTTCGCGATCTACTTCTGGTTCGATCGCGATCACGATCTCGCGAGCACGTTCGACGAGATCATCTCGCGCGAGTACCTGTGGTTCGGCTTCGGCGCGCTCCTGCTCATGCTGCCGCTCGCGGTCACGTCGACCGACGGCATGGTGAGCCGGCTCGGCGCGCGCCGGTGGAAGCTGCTCCATCGGCTCACGTACCTGATCGTGCCGGCGGGCGTGCTGCACTTCTATCTCGAGCGCAAGTCCGACAAGGGCCTGCCGACGACGTTCGCCGTGATCGTCGGTGCGTTCCTGGCGTATCGCGTGATCGCGCACTACGTGGAGCTGCGCCGCGCGGCGAACGCGCGCGTGCGCGTGCCCGCACCCGCGAAGAAGCCCACCTTCTGGAAGGGCGAGCTCGTGATCGCGCGCATCTTCGACGAGACGCACGACGTGAAGACCTTCCGCCTCGTCAACCCCGACGGCGGTCCGCTGCCGTTCGAGCACACCGCCGGCCAGTACATCAACCTGCACCTGACGATCGACGGCAAGCGCGTCAACCGCTCGTACACGATCGCGTCGTCGCCGACGCGCAGCGCGTACTGCGAGATCTCGGTCAAGCGCGCGAGCTACGGCTCGGTGCACCTGCACGAGACGTGGCGCGAGGGCCAGCGCGTGCGCGTGTCGGCGCCGGCGGGCAAGTTCGTGTTCGCGGGCGGTCCCGGCGACGCCGAGCGCGTGGTCTTGATCGCGGGCGGCATCGGCATCACGCCGATGATGTCGGTCGTGCGCAGCCTGACCGACCGCGGGTGGAAGGGCGAGATGTACCTGCTGTTCAGCGTGCGCAAGGCCGCCGACGTCGTGTTCGCCGACGAGCTCGCGTACCTGCAGAAGCGCTTCCCGAACCTGCACGTCGAGATCGTGTCGAGCGAAGCGCGCGGGCACATCACCGCGGAGATGATCAAGACGTTCGTGCCGGGGCTCGCGCGCGGGCCGGTGATGCTGTGCGGCCCCGATCCGATGATGACCGCGATGCGCGCGCACTGCGTCGCGCTCGGCGTGCCCGACGCCGAGATCCACCAGGAGGCGTTCATCTCGACGCCGCCCGTCGAGCTCGCCCCCGACGGTGCCGAGCCGCTCGAGCCGGGCGCGCTCGCCAACATCACGTTCAAGCGCGCGGGCAAGACCGCGGCGCAGACCGAGCTCACCGTGCTCGAGGCGGCGGAGGACTGCGGCGTCGCGATCCCGTTCGAGTGCCGCTCCGGCATCTGCGGGCAGTGCAAGACCAAGCTGGTCTCGGGCAAGGTCGCGATGGAGGTGCAAGACGCGCTCACGCCCGCCGATCGATCGAAGGGCCTGATCCTCGCGTGTCAGGCGCGCGCCGCACGAGACATCGTCGTCGACGTCTGAGCGAGCGTATGCTCGCGGGCATGATCCCCGACGATGCCCCGGCCGCGTTCCGCGCGGCCACCGTGTGCGCTGGGTTCCAGGAGAGCGTCGGCGAGCGCGGCGACGCGCTCGCGCTGCGCACGAAGGGCGGCGCGCAGGAGGTCTCGTGGCGCGAGTACGGCGCGCGCGTGCGGCGCCTCGCCGGCGGGCTCGCCGCGCTCGGCGTGCGCCCGGGCGACACCGTCGCGATCCTCCTGACCAACCGGCCCGAGTTCCAGCTGATCGACAGCGCCGCGATGCACCTCGGCGCGGTGCCGTTCTCGATCTACTGGACCAGCGCGACCGAGCAGATCACGTTCCTGCTCGAGGACTCGGGCGCGCGCGTCGCGATCACCGAGGCCGCGTTCGCCGCGCGCCTCGACCTTGCGCGCAAGGGCACGCGGTGCGAGATCGTCGTGCGCGCCGAGGAGCTGGGCGCCCTCGAGGCGAAGACGCCGCCACCCGGCTGGGACTTCGACGCCGCGTGGCGCGCGGTCACGCCCGACTCGCTGCTCACGATCATCTACACGTCGGGCACCACCGGGAACCCGAAGGGCGTCGAGATCACGCACGGCAACATGATGCACGAGCTGCGCGCGCTGCTCGTCGGGCGCGACATCGGCGCCAACGGGCGATCGATCTCGTACCTCCCGCACGCGCACATCGCCGATCGCGTCGCCGCGCACTACCTGCCGATGATGCTCGGCAGCTCGGTCACGACGTGCCCCGATCCGCGCCAGCTCTTCGAGTACGTCGCCGACGTCAGGCCGACCGAGTTCACCGGCATGCCGCGCGTGTGGGAGAAGCTCAAGGCCGCGCTCGAGGCGCGCTTCGCCGGCGAGCCGCCCGAGCGCCGCGCCGCGATCCAGGGCGCGATCGCCGCGTCGCTGCAGAAGGTGAAGCTCGAGCAAGCAGGGCAGGCGGTGCCCGAGCCGCTCGCCGCCGGCGTCGCGCGCGCCGAGGCGATGATCTTCGCGCCGCTGCGCGACAAGCTCGGCTTCGGCGAGACGCGCACGTACTACGTCGGCGCCGCGCCGACGCCGCGCGAGGTGCTCGAGTTCTTCCACGCGATCGGCATCCGCATCGCCGAGGTCTGGGGCATGTCGGAGCTGTCGTGCGTCGCGACCGCGATGCCCAAGGATCGGATCCGGATCGGCACGGTCGGCGTCGCCTTGCCCGGCGTCGAGCTGCGCATCGCCGACGACGGCGAGATCCTCGTGCGCGGGCCGATCATCATGCGCGGCTATCGCAACAACGCCGCGCAGACCGCCGAGACGATCGATCCCGACGGCTGGCTGCACACCGGCGACATCGGCGCGCTCGACGCCGACGGCTTCCTCTCGATCGTCGATCGCAAGAAGGAGCTGATCATCAACAGCAACGGCAAGAACATGTCGCCCGCGAACATCGAGGCGCGCATCAAGACCTCGTCGCCGCTGATCGGGCAGTGCTGCGTGATCGGCGACAACCGGCCGTACAACGTCGCGCTGCTCGTGCTCGACGCCGACGGCGCGCGCGCCCGCGGCGTGCCGCACGATCCCGACGCGCCCGAGGTGAAGGCCGAGCTCGCCCGCGCGATGGACGAGGCGAACTCGCACCTCTCGCGTGTCGAGCAGGTCAAGCGCTACGCCGTCCTCGCCGCCGAGTGGCTGCCCGGCGGCGACGAGCTCACGCCGACGATGAAGCTCCGCCGCAAGCCGATCGCGCGCAAGTACGCGGCGGAGATCGAGGCGCTGTACGCGGAGTAGATCGTGCGCCTTGCGTTGCAGCGGGCGACGTGAGACAGAGCCGCATGATCGAAGCACGGGGCGCGGCACGGTTGCTGGGGCGCTTCGTGCCCGCGATGAGCCACGACGCCGAGTCGATCGTGCGCGAGCTGTTCGGGCTCGCCGGCGTCACGATCGGCGGCCACGGCCCCGGCGACATCCGCGTCAAGGACGAGCGGTTCTTCGCGCGGCTCCTGCGCGACGCCTCGATCGGCCTCGGCGAGTCGTACATGGACGACTGGTGGGAGGTCGACGAGCTCGACGTCTTCATCGAGAAGATCCTGCGCGCGAACCTGAAGCAGAAGGTCACCGGCAGCTGGCGCATGCGCGCGCTGACCGTGAAGGCGGTGCTGCTCAACCTGCAGTCGAAGGCCCGCTCGAGCTCGTCGGTCGAGGCGCACTACGACATCGGCAACGATCTCTACACGCGGATGCTCGATCCGCGCATGGTCTACACCTGCGGCTACTGGCGCGACGCCAAGACGCTCGCCGCCGCGCAGGAAGCCAAGCTCGATCTGGTCGCGCGCAAGGTCGGGCTCCAGCCCGGCATGCGCGTGCTCGATCTGGGCTGCGGCTGGGGCGGGTTCGCGGGCTGGGCGGCCGAGAAGTACGGCTGCACCGTCGTCGGCGTGACCTTGTCGAAGGATCAGGTCGCGCTCGGCAGCGAGCTGTGGAAGCACCTGCCGGTCGAGCTGCGCCTGTGCGACTACCGCGACGTGCGCGGCACCTTCGACCGCGTGGTGTCGATCGGCATGATGGAGCACGTCGGGCCGAAGAACCATCGCGAGGTGGTCGAGGTGATCGATCGGTGCATGGTCGACGACGGCGTCGCGCTGATCCACACGATCGCGAACAACCGCAGCCTGCGCCACGGCACGCCGTTCATCGAGAAGTACGTCTTCCCCAACGCGGTCGCGCCGTCGCTCGCGCAGCTCGGCAAGGCGATCGAGGGCGTCCTGGTCTGCGAGGACCTGCACAACATCGGGCCCGACTACGATCCGACCCTGATGGCGTGGTGGGCGAACTTCGATCGCACCTACGGCGAGATCGCGCACCGCTACGATCGGCGCTTCTACCAGATGTGGAAGTTCTACCTGCTCGCGGCCGCCGGCGCGTCGCGCGCGCGCGACGGTCAGCTCTACCAGGTCGTCTTGACCAAGACCGGGCGCCGTCAGCCGGACTGTCGCGCGAGCTGAGGAGCGCCCGCGCGGACGTCGTCGGGACGCGCGGCGGGCCGCTTCCACGCGGTCGCCATGAAGCGCGCCGCGTCGGCGAGCGCGTGGAGATACAGCTCGGACAGATACGGCACGCCCTCGCGCGCGCACCACGCCCGCGTGATGCGCGCGGCCTTGCGGAGGTGGTGGTGCGGGATCTTCGGGAACAGGTGGTGCTCGACCTGGAAGTCGAGGCCGACGAAGAAGAACGACACCGCGCGCGGCAGCTCGAGGTTGCGGGTGGTCTCGAGCTGGTGGCGCCAGTCGTGGTGCTGGCCGTCGGTGACCGGCAGGCCCATGTGCGCGGGCGCGAAGATCAGCGCGAGCAGGATCCCGACGCCGGCGTAGATCGCCGAGTACACGGCGAACGCGGCGATCGGGCCCCAGATGAGCGACGGCACCACCAGCCACAGCGTGTAGTGCGCGATCGCGCACGCGACCTCGAGGACCCACGCGCGATCGATGCCCTCGCGGCGCGCGTAGCGCACGAGGTAGATGATCGACGAGCCGCGCATGCCGACCGCCATCAAGGTCGACATCGGCCAGAAGATCCAGCCCTGCAGGTTGCGCTGGAACCAGCGCTGCTTGGGTCCGCACCGCTCGTGCTCCTCGCGCGACGATACGAACGGGAAGGGCGCGATGTCGGTGTCGACGCCGACGACGTTGGGGTGGCCGTGGTGCAGGCGATCGTGCTTGTTGCGCCAGAACAGCGCCGACAATCCCGACAAGAGCGGGAACGCGATCATCACGATCAGCGTGTTGCGCGTCGGCGACTCCGACAGGCTGCGGTGGCTGCCTTCGTGGCCCAGCATCGCCGCCGACGTCGCGCACACCGACGCGATCGGCACCGCGATCACCGCCACCCAGATCCCGCCGATCGCGATCGCGACCAGGCAGGCGGCGAGGCCGCCGAGCAGCACGCCGAGCTTCAGCCAGCTGCGCAGCTCGGTGTGCTCGAACACACCGGCGGCGCGCAGCTCGGATCGGAGGGCGCCCAGCTCGGGCGAACTGCTCATGCCCGCAACGTAGTCGGCGCAGGTGCGCGCGGCGCTTCGCCTGCGTCACCTCTCGGTCACGACTGGACCACAGCCGGTCGGACCAGCCCTCGCGCTGTGGCTCCACGCCGCACCTGGGGCGAGAATCGACACCTCGCATCGTCGGCGCGCGCGGATCTCCCGCGCTACGCTTCGACATGAGAGCGCCCCGCCAACTGATCCTCGTCGTCGACGACGATCCGGACATCAGCGACGTGCTTTCCGACGTGCTCACGTTGCTCGGCTTCCGCGTCGCGACCGCCTCCGATGGCGTCTCGGCGCTCGATCGCCTCGATCACGAAGCCCAACGGCCGGCCGTGATCGTCCTCGATCTGATCATGCCCGGGATGGACGGCCACGCGCTCGGCCTCGCGCTGCGCGCCGACCCGCGCTTCGCCTCGATCCCGATCGTGATCCTCAGCGCCTCGAATGAAGCCGCGACGGTCGCCGCCGAGCTCCACGCCGACTCGGTCGTGCCCAAGCCCCTGCACCTCACCGTGCTGCGCAACGCGATCTCGCACGCGATCGAGCACGGCGTCGCGGCCTGACCTACGATGTCGCCGACATGCACGTGAAGGTCGGCGACCTCGACATCTTCTACACGATCACCGGCGCGGGCCCGACGTGCCTCGTCCCCAGCATCGCGGGGACGCCCATCTACGAGCGGACCTTCACGCCCGCGCTCGGGGACGTGATGCAGCTCGTCTTCGTCGAGCTGCGCGGCAATCGCACCGCGACCGGCGACGTCGACGCGATCACGTTCGACGCGATGGTCGACGATCTGGAGGGAGTGCGCCGCGCGCTCGGCCTCGGCCGCGTCGCGGTGCTCGGGCACTCGGCCCACGCCTTCCTCGCGCTCGCGTATGCAGCGCGCTATCCCGAGGTCACCTCGCACGTCCTCGCGATCGCGGGCGCGCCCGGCATGACCGCGGGCGTGTTCGCGCGATCGACGACGTACTGGGATCTCGTCGCCTCGCCCGAGCGCAAGCGCATCCTCGCCGAGAAGCGCGCCGCGCTGACCGAGGAGGTCATGGCGCGGCTCACGCCGAGCGAGCGCGTGATCGTGCCCTACGCGGCGAACGGACCCATGATCTTCCCCGACCCGCGCTACGACTGCACGCCGCTCTGGGAAGGCCACGATCAGATTTCGGATCGTCTCCAAGCGCGCTTCTTCGGCCCCGGCGGCCAGTTCGCCGCGTTCGATCCCGAAGCCGCTCTCCCCAAGGTGCTCGCGCCGGTCTTCATCGCGAACGGCATCTTCGACTTCGTCGCGCCTCCCCACGCCTGGGCCGGCGAGCTCGACAAGCTGTCGAACGCGACCTACCGCGCCTTCGAGCGCAGCGGCCATTACCCGCAGCTCGACGAACGCGACACCTTCCGCGCGTCGGTCGCGAGCTGGCTGCACATCGCTCGCTGAGCGCGAACGAAGGCGATGGGCTCCGATCGCGCCGCGTTCGACTGAACGCCCGCGGCGGAACAAGGAGGATCGGATCCTTGCTACCGTCGCGCGGCGCGCGGTAGGAGTCGCTCATGGGCTGGGAACGCGACGGCATCGGGCTGTTCGGTGAGTGGGAGGTCGACGACGACATGATCGGCGAGTGGCTCGCGCCCACCACGCTGCGCGATTGTCTTCTCGCGCCGCTGCGCGCGGACGGTCTCCTCGACCGCGCGACCGATGTCTGGGTGGACGATGGCAAGCCGCAACCCATCCGCTCGGCGGCGGATCTCGACAAGCGGGTCGGCGCGTGGCGCGACGCGAACGCGCGGATCTACAGCGGTGATCTCCACGACCCCGACTTCCTGGTCCACGTCGCCCTCGACAAGACCGGCTTCCGCCTCTCGCTCGGCCTCGGCCGCGCACTCGTCGACGGCAAGACCCGCGAGCACATCGCGGGGCTGGTGTCCGCGTGGTCCGCGGGTTTCGAGAAGCGGCGCTGCCGTCTGACCCTCGCGCGCGTGGCGTCCCACGCGCCGTACCCGCGACCGCGGCCTCCCCGGAAGTCGCTGACGTGGTCGCTCGGCGGGCTCGAGTACTACCTCGGCCGCGCCTGGCACCACGCCGACCCCGAGCGCGCCGCGGTGCTCACCGCGATCGAGCGCGCGCGGCTGCCCGAGGGCGCGACCCGCACCGCCGAGGGCGACGTCGTGCGCATCTCCTTCGCCGCCGATCTCACCGATCCACGCGAAGTCGCCGACGCGCGCGCGGCCGCCGAACGCTGGCTCGCGCCGCTGGTGCAGGCAAAGATCGAGAACGGCTGGAACGAGCTCGGCGATCGCATCGTCGTCCCGACCGAGCGCGTCCCGCTGATCCCGTTCACGTTCTACGACTCCGACGAGCGCGTCGGGTACAAGGGGCTCATCGTCGATCCCGACACCGGCGAGATCGACGAGGACGCGTGGTCGGAGCTGGTCGGCATCGCGGCGTCGGGCGAAGCCCACGACGGCACGCCGGTGGTGTCGGTGCGCCTGGTGTTCCCGACGCGCCGCGACGCGCTCGCGATACACGCGCGCGCGATCGAGAGCGGGTTCGAGATGGCGACCTACCCGAAGGGCGATGTCTTCTGGGAAGTGAACCCCGCGTAGTCGGCAGAGCGCGGCAATCGCCGATTCGCGATGTCACATGGTTCGCGTTCGTGTAGCTTCAGGCGACGGGGGCGAATCGCGTGGATGAAGGTGGTGGTGGGCGGTTGTTCGCGTCGTCGCGTCTGCGGCGCGAGCGCGACGACGAGCAGGACGAGGTCGCCGAGCCCGCGCGGCCCGCGCCGGGAAAGCGTACCGCCGTCGCCGATGTCGACGAGCCGGACGCGAGGCCGTGGTTCCCCGACGCGGCGGCCCGCGTCGATCGCTTCACCGACGACGACAGCAGCGACGTCGATCTCGCCGGCGCGCTCGCGATCATCGCCGACGCGCGCGGCGGGCATCCATTGCCCGCGGCGCTGCGCGTCCGCTTGGAGCGCACGCTCGGCGTCGCGCTCGGCGAGGTGCGTCTGCACGACGACGCGCGTGCCCACGCGGCGGCCGCGGCGATCAAGGCCCGCGCGTTCACGATCGGCAGCGACATCTACTTCGCGCGCGGCGCCTATCAGCCCGAGAGCGCGACCGGCGTCGAGCTGATCGCGCACGAGGTCGCGCACGTGGCGCAGCAAGCCCGCGGGACCGCGCCGAGCGGCCGCGGCGTCTCGCAGCCGAGCGATCGCCACGAGCGCGAAGCCGAAGGGTTCGCCCGCAAGTTCCTCGAGGAGCAGCTCGAGAACGGCGTCGGCACGGCCAAGGCGTACACCGATCAGGGCGCGCAGCTCGTGCGCGAGCTGATGGCGGCGGGCGCGCTCGTCATCGGCGAGGTCATCGGGCTCGCCGATCCGTCGCCGAAGCGCGACCACCTGCTCGCCGAGCTCGAGCAGGTCCGCCGCTCGGCGCGCGGCCCCGCGGCGCGCGAGGTCGGGCTCGCCACGCTGCCCATCTCCCGCTCCGACGCCGTCCACCGCGACGCGAAGGACGACGAGGACGACGCGTCGAACCAGGACAAACGCTTCGAGTACTTCTCGAAGAACGCGCCCATCGAGGACTTCCCGAAGACCTGGAAGCCGACCGGCGAGGACTACTTCGCGTTCGTCAACCCGAGCACCGGTCACCGGTACAAGCAGTCGAGCCCGGAGCCGTGGAAGCGCGAGGACTACCTCAAGGTCCTGAAGAAACCGGGAGCCGGCAAGCCACCGAAGGTCAGCGAGCGCACCGCGACCAAGGACGTCGCGGACCTCACCACCGAGGCCAACAAGAAGAAGTACGGCATCGCCAACGTCACCGACTTCACCTGGGCGTTCCTCCGCAGCGGGTCCTGGCAGACCAAGGTCGAGGACATCCGCCCCTCGGTTCGCAAGATCGCCAAGCCCGAGGAGCAGTTCGAGTGCTACTTCAACGTGATCAAGGTGCTCAAGAAGAAGGAGCGCCTCGTCGAGTTCGAGTGGAACGGCAACGACATCGACACGTACAAGCAGAACGTCAACACGCACAGCGCGAGCGAGGCCACGTCCTACCGAAAGGCGCTGCGGACTGCGCTGGTCGCCGCGTACGGCAACGACTGGGACGCCTTCTACAAGGAGGTCATGCAGGGCAAGGCGCCCGGCGGCGGCCGCCTGATCCCACCCAACTTCAACGGCCTCACCGGCTCGATCTTCGAGGAGATGCTGCGCAAGGACACCGGGCTCGCGCTCGATAACGTGCGCCCGATCTTCGACACGTCCAAGGAGAAGAACCCGAAGAAGAAGCTGACCAACAGCCCGCGCGCCGGCGACAACTGCAAGGGCACCCTGCTGATCGACAACAAGGCGTCCGAGGCGGGCATCGACAAGGTCCAGTGCGAGGACTACCGCAGGATCGTCCGGCTGCAGATCCCTGGCTACGTCAAGAACGACGAGGACGAGAACGAGCCCGCGCGCTACTTCGAGAAGCACGTCTATCCGACCGCCGGCGACGCCATCGCGACGACGGTGCAGAACCAGATCAACCTCTGGTACACCGACCCCGCCGACCGTGAGGTGTTCGAGGTCACGCCGTCGGCTGCGAAGCTGAAGAAGCTCATCGCGCGCTTCAACCCGCAGGTCGAGTTCACCGCCCCGGCGACGGCCCACTCGCCCTACACGTTCAAGAAGCCCGACCACGCGCTGTCGGGTGTGAAGATCAGCTCGGCGAAGTTCGTGACCGCCGCCGATGACACCGTCACCGGCGGCACGATCGACATGCACGTCGACATGGGCAAGGGCGCGTTCAAGAACGAGCCCGAGCCCAGGAAGATCAATCCGGGCAGTGGGCGCGAGGGGACCGTCGACAAGAAGTTCGGCGGCTTCAAGAGCACGCTCGACAAGGTGCTCGGCAAGGTCGACGTCGACGCCACGATCGTCGAGGGCGGCGTCGAGGCCGACGTCAGCCTCAAGAAGGGCGTCGAGCTCAAGATCCCGGGTTTCTCGGTGACGAAGGCCGCGCTCAAGGCCCGCTATGTCAACGACACGCTCAGCGTCAAGGGCGAGGTCGGAGTCCTCCACGACAGCAAGAAGATCGAGGGCAGCATCAGCGTCGGCTGGGACGGCGCCGGCTGGACCTTCGACGGCAAGGTCACCCTGCACGAGGGCCTGGTGCCCGGCCTCTCCGAGGTCGAGCTCGGCGTCCGCTACGCCGCCGGCAAGACCGAGATCTACAGCGGCAACGAGGTCGTCTACAACCGCAAGGTCGGCGCCATCGATCTGACCGGCAAGGTGCGCGGCCTCCTCTTCGACGTCAACGCGCGCGCCTTCTCGGGCGAGGCCGAGATCATCGCGGACCTCGGGATGTTCGGCAAGGCGAGCGCGACGGCGACGCTGGAGCGGAACCAGCTCACCAACGCGTCGTTCAGCTACGACTCGCCGGAGCTCAAGTACCCGAAGACCGGCACGCCGGTGCTGACCGGCACGGTCGGCGGCACGCTCAACTACAACGCCGGCAAGTGGTCGGGACGGATCCGCGGCAGCGCCAACGTCGACGTCGCGGGCCTCAAGAAGGTCGCCAAGGACGGCGTCGGCGTCGACGTCGACGCCCACATCAACGCGGACGGCACGTACGGCGGCACGGTCAGCACGAACACGACGCTCACTTTCGGCAAGCACGTCTCGATCCCGCCGATCTCGGCGACGCTGAAGGACGACGGCACGATCGAGGGCGACTTCGAGATCAAGATCCACAAGCTGAAGTGGATCGACGCGGTCTCGGTGAAGTGCCACTGGAGCCCGAAGGGGATCACGATCACGAACTTCCATCTCGAGAAGGCGTTCGAGATGGGCAAGTTCTCGGGCAGCGTGAAGATCGACTACGACGAGGCGACCGGCCTCGTGATCGGCGGCAAGGTCAAGTACGAGATCAAGCCGGGCATGGTCGCGGTGGGCGACCTCGTCTACCACCGCAACGAGGGCACGTTCACGCTCACGCTGGGGATGGAGAAGCCGGTCGAGATCCTCAAGGTCCCCGAGTTCAACAAGACGCTCTTCAAGATCCAGAAGCAGATCCCGATCCCGATCGTCGCCGGCGTGGCCGGCGCGTACATCGACATCGGCTTCGATCTCTCGTTCAAGATGGGCTTCGATCTCGGGTTCCAGCCGACCTTCGTCATCGACTCGATGAACATGGAGACCGGCGACTTCAAGAAGATCGACGCCAAGCTCAAGCTGCTCGGCTTGCTCTACGCGGAGCTGATCGGGACGCCGATCATCGGCGCCGGTGTGTACGTGGGTTGGCCGGAGCTACTGCGCGGTGGGGGCGGGCTCAAGATGCCGGTGACCGCCCGCGGCGAGATCGTCCCCGAGGCGACGATCGACGTCGGGTACAAGCCCGATGGCACCCTCACCACCGGGGCGGAGTTCGACTTGAGCATGAACTTCGGGATCAAGGCCGAGCTGATCCCGTTCGCTCAGTTCAGCGTGCTCTGGGGCCTATGGGAGCCGACGTGGTCGCCGAGCACGCCGATCGCGGCGTTCGACATCCTCAAGAAGAAGGAGCTGTTCAAGCTCCACGTCAACCTCGGCGACGACATGACGACGAAGAAGGATCCGCCGCCGCTGCCCGCCGAGAACGCGGCGCCCGACGCGGCCGGCGAAGGAGATCCCAGGTTCAAGCAGAAGGACAGCGGAACGAAGGAGAAGGATCCGAAGCCCGACAAGACCAAGCAGGGACCGACGAACGAGGTCGCGGAGAGCGGCGACGAGGGGCCGTTCAGCCTCAAAGGACTGCTCGAGAAGCTCAAGCAGTCCGTGCCCGCGGTGGCCACGCTCGAGAAGTGGGTGAACGTCGGGATCAAGGTATGGAAGGTCGTCGAGCCGTTCTGGTTGATCTTCAAGCCGTTCATCAAGGCGATCGGCGACCGGGTCGAGGAGTTCATCGACCTGTTCACCACCGACCTACCGTCGAGCTCCGGCGAGGTGATGAGCTGGCTGTGGAAGCTCGCCAAGGCCCTCTTCAAGCTCGCGTTCGGCAACATCTGGGCGCTCGCGGACGCGATCAAGACGTTGGTCTCGGACGCGATCGATATCGCCACGTCGCTCCTCACCAAGGCGATCGAAGACGGCCACATCGGCTGCCGGCGGCACTACTACTTCATCCCGACGCCGTGGCCGTTCGACAACATCGAGTTCCTGGCCGCGGCCGAGTGGAAGTGCAACATCCCCGGCTTCGTCGACCTCGGCTACCACGAGCCGCCGAGTCACCTGATCCGGCCGAGCTCCGCGGTCGGCCTCGTCCTGTACGAGGCCTTGGTCGTGAGCCCCGTGCCGTACACCAACACAGAGCGAAGCCCGTCCGGCGATGCGTGGGACGACTTCTGGCGCGGCCCGGGCGCGCCGCGCTAGGTTCGCCGCATGTTGCGCTGGATCGCCGCGGCCGCGCTCGTCGCCGCATGCGGCTCCGATCGACAGACCGGCACGGCGGAGAGCCACATGAGCACGTTCCACCTGAAGCCCAACAGCAACGCGCCGTCCATCGCCGTCACCATGGCGGTCCCCTCGACGTGGACCGCGGCTCCCGACCAGCCGGTGTTCACGCTGCCCGGCCTCGACGGCGGCCGCATCACGCTGGCTGCGCTCGAGCTGAAGGGCGACGAGTCGGAGCGGATCCAGACCGCGATCGAGCTGCAGTACGGCGAGGGCGACGCCGCGAAGGACGCGCAGCGCACCGAGCTCTCCGGCGGGCGGGTGTGGATGGAGCGCAAGGAGCTGCGCATGATCCACGCGCGCGTGTTCGTCCCGTACGATCGCGGCGTCGTGATGGGCGTCGCGCTGATCCCGCACGCGGCCGCGCAGCGCCTCCCCGAGATCCGACGCGTCTTCGAGACCCTCGCGGTCGGCGCGCCGTGACATCGCCGCAGTACGCTGTCGGTGCCTAGCGATCGCTGGAACCTACGGCGCGTCTTCCAGGTTTGGAGACTCGCGGGCGGCGTGACCTACGGGCGCCTCGTCGAGGACGAGATGCCCGCTTTTCACTCTGAAGAGTGACCCCAAAGGGACTTGAACCCTTGTTTTCGGCGTGAGAGGCCGACGTCCTAACCGCTAGACTATGGGGCCGTGCGGAGCTGCGTTTCTACTCGCACGCGTCGACGAGGTCAAGCGCGTGCGGTGGTTCGGGGACGTGGATTCGAACCACGATAGTCAGATCCAGAGTCTGACGTCCTACCATTAGACGATCCCCGAATGTCAGGCCGGCTTCGCCGCCGGAGGCTTTCCTTAGCCGGTGCGCCCCCTCATCGTCAAGGGGAGCGTTTCACGAACGAGATCCAAGTCTTGCCCTGGACGCGATAGACGTGGATCGCGGCGTACGGCGCGCGGTCGTCGGCGGCGACGAAGCGGGCCACGTCGACGCCGCGCGCGCGGTAGGGACCGACCTTCGTCATCGGCCAGCCGCGGCGGTCGAGCTCCTTCGTCATCCACGCGATCGCTTCGCCGAACCCGACCCCCGAAACATACGCACCGGCGTCGGCGCGGCTGCCGCGCGGGACCGGATCGGGATCCGCGGCGGCGCGCCCGAGAAAAAACACCAGCAGCAGGATCGCCGCGCGCACGCCGTGACGGTAGCATCGCCGACGTAATCGGGAGGCAATATGCGCTCACTTCGCTCGTTCGCGCTCGTCATGACGATCTTCGCCGCCACCGCGTGCGGAAAGAAGAAGGACAACGCCGGCGCAGGATCGGATCAGGCGTCGGCGTCGGACACGACCGGCAGCGCGAGCGGCACCGGATCCGCGAGCGCGTCGGATACGGGCAGCGCGAGCGGCACCGCGACCGCCAGTGGAAGCGCGTCGGGCAGCGCCAGCGATCAGCCGCAGGTGAACGTCGCGCCGCCGCCGGCGATCGACACGGCCAACATGGCGCACAAGGCGGGCAACTGCCCGTCGACGGTCGCGGGCGCCGCGACGACGATGGAGCTCGCGAAGGACGGCAAGGGCGTCGTCCTCGCGATCGCGTCGAAGGAGAAAGACGCGGTCTGGGCGATCCAGACGCGCGCGAAGCACCTCCTCGAAGTGCAGAACGCGCCGGACTCCAAGGTGGAGCACACGGGCAAGGGCACCGGCGGCGGCTCGGGCGGCGTGTGCCCGGTCGTCACCAAGGACACCAAGGTCACCGTCGAGAACACGACCGACGGCGTGAAGGTCACGCTCGTCCCGACGGGCAAGCTGACGATCGACGCGCTCCAGGCCGACGTCGATCAGCGCATCAAGAAGTCGGCGACGCTCACCGAAGAGGTGGTCTCGACGCCGCCCGCGGGCTCGGGCAAGAGCGAAGCGGGCACCGGCGGCGGCGCCGGCAAGCACGGCGGCAACCGCACCGGTAAGGGCGACGGCTCCGGTCCGCGCAACGGCACCGGCGGCGGCACCGGCGGCGGCTCGGGCAAGCGCACCGAGCAGTGAGCCTTCACCGCTAGCGATCAGGCGCCGGACCCGCGCGGGTTCGCGGTCGTCGATCAGCGGTCCGCGGTCCGGACTCGATCCGGACTCGCGTCGCTTCCGATTTCCGGAGATGCCTCGAGGCGTCAGTGGGGTGGGGGTGGGAGAACCTGGGGGCCCAAGGGTGGAGAGAAGCCCCCCATGTGTCACCGGTATAACACGCTCTGATTTCGCGCACTTGAGTGCGTAAATCGCGGGCACACCGGTTGCTACATGGGCGAGACATCAAGAGGTAGTGGCGCCCGCCGGCGTCGAGCTGCCACCTCCCACCAACCCAGAACGGGGCCTCAACCAATGACGTACCGGAAGCTTCAAGTCGCGATGTTCGCAGCAAGTGGTCTGCTGACGTCCGCAGTTGCGTATGCAGACGTCGGCGCTGCGCAAGTCAGCCGGATCCTAACGCCGGACACCAACGACCTGGCGCCCACCACGGGCAACCCGCCGCGCCTGCGCCGCACCGATGAGGAGCAGCCGGGCAAAGAGATGATGCACCTCGCGCTCTTCGGCGACGGCAAGTCCGGCCTCGCCGTGATGATGTCGTCGGGTGCGCTGCCCAACGGGCAGACGCCGGTCGATCGCGAGCAGTGCGCGCTGGTCCCGTTCTCGCTCATGCAGCAGCCGGACGGCTCGGTCACGGCGCAGGCCGACGTCACCAACGCCAAGTACTTCACGACCAACAAGGGCAACGAGTACCGCAACTGCAACCACCCCTCGACGGTCACGATCAACGGCGGCAACGCGATCCTCGTCGAGTACAACTACCAGCCGAACAACGGCAACGACACCAAGCGCTACGCGATGGTGTTCGACAAGAGCGGCAAGACCTTGATGCCGCAGACGCAGATCTACGCGAAGAACAACGACGACTGCTCGATGAACCAGGACGACACCTCGACGGTGCTCGTCTCGTCGGCGGGCGGCGTCAACCAGCTCATCGGCTGGCGCGGCTGCAACGGCAACGGCACCGACGATGGTTGGGCGCAGTCGTTCGCGATCAACTGCGACGCGGCCGGCACGGCCTGCACGTTCAAGAAGCAGTTCGACATCTCGCTCGCGCAGCGCGAAGAGCGCAGCCACGGCAAGTGCACGGTCGGCACCGACCCGAACACCGCCGTCTGCTCGTGGACGGAAGGCAACAACCAGCCGCAGCGCGACGGCGTGTGGCTCGCCGCGATCGACATCACCCCGGGCGCGCACACGGGCACCGACCAGAGCGCGCTCCTCTGGAAGACGCAGGTCGACGGCCGCCACGGCCAGGGCGACACCCGCACCTACTCGATGCGCATGATGCAGGAGCGCATCCAGACCGTCGGCACCGACGGCAAGCTCGCCAACACCGACGACATCATCATCCGCTACGGCGCGGCCCACGGCGACAACAACAACAACAACGGCAAGGGCGGCACCTACTACGGCAACATGATGGGCGTCGCGACCGTCACCAAGGCGGGCCTCACGTGGAAGCTGAAGCCGGTCGACATGCAGTCGCAGCTGCTCGGCCTCGACGGCACGCACCTCGGCATGAGCTACGCGATGTACGGCACCACCGACAAGCTCATGCCCGGCATGATGTTCGTCGCCGGTAGCCACACCGGTGGCGGCTACGCCGGCAAGGTCCGCGCGGTCGCGTACGACTCGACGGCGAACTCGTTCAAGGACCTCGGCTCCTTCTCGATCGCGCCGTACGACCGCCACCTCTACCCGAACTACCTCGGCAACAACCCCGGTAACCAGGGCCGTAACTACTCGGGCACGATCCTCACGCCGAACCCGTACCTCGGCATGAACGGCAACAAGGACGCGTACCTCATCATCGCGTCGACGACCGGCAAGGACCCGTCGGACATCATGCAGCCGGCGATCAAGCTGTCGGCGTACATCTCGGTCGTCCCGGTCGCGCAGATCCCGACCACCGGTGAGACGCCGCCCGCGAACAACGGCTCGGGCTCCGGCTCGGGCAGCGGCTCGGGCTCGGCGAACCCGGACCCGACCAACCCGCAGCCCGATCCGGGCGTCGACCCGGGCTCGAGCTTCGGTGGTTGCTCCGCCGGCGGCTCGTCGAGCGGCGCCGCGACGCTCTTCCTCATCGGCCTGGCCGCCTTCATCCGCCGCCGTCGCTAGTCCACCCCCACGAGCACACCAGGAGAACATCCCATGCGTACCAAGCTCCTCTCTGCGCTCGCGGCGATGACGATGGCAGCCTGCGTCGGCTCGCTCGAGCCGACCCCCCCCGGCGGTGGTGACGACGTGCAGGGCCAACCGGACGCCGGCGGCTCGACGACGAACGCGGCGAAGCCGCTCTTCGACGACAACGTCTACTCCATCATCCACGGGAAGTGCATGAGCTGCCACTCGAGCGCCGGCCCCGCGGGCAACGTCACCGGGTTCGTCGCGGTGGATCCCGCGCAGGGTTACGCGACCATCACCGGCTACGTCGCGGTGGTCGGTAACTTCACGACGGCGACCGCCGGCATCCTCGGCAAGATCTCGGCGGGCCACAACGGCATCGTGTACACGCAGGACGAGATCAACGCGATCTCGGGCTGGCTCGACAAGGAAGCGGAGATCCGGAACGGCGGCAACGTCGGCTCGGGCTCCGGTTCGGGCAGCGGATCGGGCTCGGGCTCCAACCCGCAGAACGAGACGCCGTCGCAGGCGACCCAGCGCGTGCTCGCGAAGTGGTCCGGCTGCATGACCCAGACGAACTTCGACCAGGCGAACATGGCGAACGGCTGGGGCAACATGACCGCCACCAACAACCAGCAGTGCGAGAACTGCCACGTCAACGGAGCGGAGGGCTTCATCGCCAGCCGGCAGTCGGTGCCCTTCTTCACGACGATCTCGACCAACAAGTACTACATGCTGCAGTACTTCACGGTCGACCTCACCCAGGGCACGACGAACGCGAAGGTCATCATCAACACGACGTCGTTCGACGGCGTGCGGCAGGGACAGGATCCGCATCGCGAGCACCCGCGCTTCACCCTCCAGGGGAGCCAGGCCATGCAAGCGCTGCAGAGCTTCTACGACCTGACCAACGCGTCCTTGGCGGCGGGGACGTGCGGACCGTCGACGCTGACCAACTGATCGTGTAAACCCGACGCGGTCCTGGCCGAGGCGCTCTCCAGCGCCTCGTCCTTTTTTCGGTGGTACCTTTCGAGGCCAAACGAATGTCCAATCTCGTCGGCGGAGACGGTCGTACGCACATCAAGTCGGTGCTCATGCGCGAGTCGCTCCAGGACCGCGGCGTCCTGCAGAAGACGGAGACGGAGCGCGACCTCCAGATCTTCCCCGACGTGTCGCTGGTCTCGATCGGCGGCCAGAGCATCTTCGACCGCGGCAAGGACGCGATCCTGCCGCTGGTCGAGGAGCTCGCGCAGGTCAAGAAGCACCACAAGATCGTGATCGGCGTCGGCGGCGGCACCCGCGTGCGCCACACGCTCGCGGTCGCGCTCGATCTGGGCTTGCCGGTCGGCGGCATCGCGCAGCTCGTCGGTGCGATGGAGGAGCTGAACGCGATCCTCTTGAACGCGCTGCTCGCGCCGCACGGCTCGATGCCGATGCAGCGCGATCACTTCTGGGATCTGCCGCTGTACTTCGACGCGGGCATCACGCCCATCGCGATCAGCGTCCCGCCGTATCACTTCTGGGAGCCGCCGCCGCTCGAGGGCGCGCTGCCGATGCACGGCTCCGACTTCGGCCTGTTCCAGCTCGCCGAGGTGCTCGGCATGAAGCAGGTCATCTACGTGAAGGACGAAGACGGCCTGTACGACAAGGATCCGAAGAAGCACGCCGACGCGAAGCGGTTCGGCAAGATCTCGCTCGACGAGCTGATGACGAAGATGCCGAGCGAGAACATCCTCGACGCGGAGCTCTACCGCACGTGGGCGGAGGCGAAGAACATCCGCCGGGTCGCGATCGTGAACGGGCTGGTGCCCGGGCAGCTCACGCGCGCGCTCGCCGGCGAGGACGTCGGCACCGTGATCACGCGGGAGGCGCGCTGATGTCGGAGCGCCGCAGCATCCAGGGCATCGAGCCGCGCGACGTCGAGTACCGCGCGGTCGCGGTCATGCCCGACGTCAAGGTCGTGAAGATCGGCGGCCAGTCGATCATGGACCGCGGCCGCGAGGCGCTGTTCCCGATCCTCGACGAGATCGTCGCCGCGCGCGCGAAGGGCATCCAGGTCGTCGTGCTCGCCGGCGGCGGTACGCGCGCGCGCCACATCTACGCGATCGCGTCGGAGCTCGAGATGCCGACCGGCGTGATCGCGACGCTCGGCAAGTACATCCCGATGCAGAACGCGCGCATGTTGCAGATGCTGCTCGCCAAGCACGGCGGCATCTACATCCTGCCCGACGACTTCGAGAAGCTGCCGCTCTACATGCAGATGGGCTGCATCCCGATCATGAGCGGCATGCCGCCGTTCGGATACTGGGAGAAGCACGAGGAGGGCAGCCGCATCCCGCCGCACCGCACCGACGCGGGCGTGTTCTTGTCGGCCGAGTTCTTGGGCGCGCGCCGCGCGATCTTCATCAAGGACGAAGACGGCCTGTACACCGACGATCCGAAGAAGAACCCGGAGGCGACGCACATCCCGCGGATCACCGCGCGCGAGCTCGAGGCGCGCAACCTGCCCGACGTCGTCATCGAGCGGAGCGTGATCGAGTACCTGCCGCGCGCGCGCTGGTGCCACGAGCTGCAGATCGTCAACGGCTTGAAGCGCGGCCAGGTGACGGCGGCGCTCGAGGGGAAAGATGTCGGCACGATCGTCACTGCCTAGGCTGCTGGTGCTCGTGGCGGCGTGCGGGAAGTCGTCGGGCGCGCCCGCCGCGGTGCCCGAGGCGGATCCGGCCGGCGCGGCGTCGATCGCGGCCGCGATGATCGCGAACGCGCCGTCCCCGGCGATGGTGCGCGATTGCACGCACGCGGATCTCGGGGGCGGCTTCGCGGTCACGCAGCGATCGCTGCTCGCGATCGCCGGCAAGCCGATCGCGAAGGACCCGGAGCACGACGTCTGGATGAACCCGCCCGAGCTCGACGCGCCGGCGGCGCAGACGCTCGCGCGGCCCGACGCCGACGCGAAGGCGAAGCGGCAGGCGGCGGCGCAGCTCCTCGCCGCGCCGTTCTACGTCGTCTATCGCATCGACAACGTCGACGCGCCGCTCGCGCTCGGCGTCAAGGAGCTCAAGCGCTCGACCGTCAGCGCGCGCGTGATCCGCTACGAGAAGAACGGGCGCCCGACCTGCGCGACGCTCTTCCTCTTCCAGGAGCAGAAGGCGGTCTCCGACGACGCGATCGCGCGCAGCGACAAGACGCTGGTGGATCCTGCCGTGGCGGAAACGATTCGCCGCGACCTGACCGCGCAGCTGCTCGCGCACGCGCCGCGCTGATTCGTCGTCCGTCGTCCGTCCTCCGTCTTCCGTTCGGAATCACAGATCCGGACGACGGGAGACGGACGACGGACGACGATCGCTCAGGGCAAACACTGGTAGCGGAACGTCTTCGACAGCGCCTCGTCCTTGACGAGGCCGTCGTCGATCATCGCCTGCAGCTGGCGCGGGCACGCGATCGTCGGATCGATGCCGGTCATCTGCTGCGCGTTGATCTGGTAGTCGACGTCGAGCACGGCCTTGTGCAGGTTGATGAACGGGCGCGGCCCGTCGCAGTCCTGGTATTCGGCGCAGCGCTGGATGAGGATCCAGTCGTAGACCGGCGCGAGCATGTCGGCCTGATCGGGCAGCTCGGCGGCGTCCTTCATGCCGGCGCTGAGCTTGCGCGTGTGCAGGTCGTCGGCGATCGCGCGGTACCACGCGTTCTGATCGTCGAGCGTGAACATGAAGCCCGCGGTGTTGCCGGTCGCCTGCGCGGCGTACGCGGTGTCGTTGCCGTCGCCGAGGACGGCGTCGCAGCCGATCGTCTTCGCGAGCGCGAAGCGCTCGAACATGATCGTCTTCCACAGATCGATGTGTCCGAGGTCGAGGTAGCGCTCGCCGGCGGTGTCGGTGCTCCACCCGATCACGCTGCCCGCCTTCGGCGCGGTCGGCATGTCGGGCGGCGACGCCTCGTAGCCGGGGAACTTGCGCGCGTCGGGTGCGGCGAGCTCGAGCGTGCCGGTCTCGATGCGGCACACCACGATCGCCTGCGGCGTGCGCCCGTGCAGCTCCGCGATCGCGGTCGCGAGCTGGCCCGCAGGCACCGTGACGGGATCGTTGTCCTTGTAGTCGAGCGTCTGCGCCGACGGCACGACGTCCCACAGGTTCAGGACGTACATCGTGCGCGCCGCGGAGATGTCGAACGGCGCGTGGATCTGGATGTCCCAGTTGCGCGCGTCGCCCGGCTTCGGCTGCCACCACGGCGGCGGCGGCGCGGCGTCGGGCGCGAGCGCACCGTCGGGCGTCGACGCGGTCTGATGACACCCCGCGAGGACGAACGCGAGCACGAGACCCCGGCGCATCCCGATCATCTTACCACTCGTCGCTCTGCGACTTCGTGGCGGAGTCCGACGGCGGCGCCGCCTGACCCGCGCTGATCAGCGCCGGCCCGATCGGATCGGTGCCCTCGTAGTCGAGGTTCTCCTTCATGTACTTCTTCATGCCGCGCTCGGGCCGGATCACGAGCTGATCGTCCTGCATCCAGTCGGGCAGCTCGTCGTCGCGCCAGGTCGCTTCTTGCACCTTCGCCACGAAGCAGCTCTCGAGCGCCTGATCGCCGAGCGTCGACTCGAGGATGCGCACGTCGTGGACCGTGACCTGACCGTTCACGATCTGCGTCTTGAAGCCGAGCTTGAGCTTCTTGTTGCGGTGGATGTGCTCGTGGCCCTCGTAGCAGGCCGCCGCCGCGCGGGTGAGCTTGGCGGGGACGACCTCGTCGAACTTGTAGAAGAAGGCGTCGCTCTGCGGATCGATCTTCTGCGGGCCCTCGGGCGCTTTCGGCGCGGGCGTCGGCGCGACCGGCGCGGGCGCGACCTCGACCGGCACCGGCGCGGGCGCGGGCGCTTTCGGCGCGGGCGCCGCCGCGATCACGGGCGCGACCGGATCACCGCTCGCGAGCTCGTGCTTGAGGAGCAAGAGCAGCGCGACCACCGCGATCCCGACCAGCGTGGTGATCCACTTCGCCATCGCGCGGCCTCAGTTCCACTGATCCGAGTCGTAGAGCGCGTACTCGCCGAAGCCGTCGAGGACGTTGCCGACCTCGAGCGACGGCTTCATGTTCCACACCTGCTTGCCGTCGGCGCTGAAGATCTCGAGGCCACCTTGGCAGAGCCCGCCGCCGTCGCCCGACACCTTCAGCTTGTAGTGCGCGTTCGGATCGGTGAGGTACGAGTCGGTGTAGTTGTAGTTGCCGTCGGCGTCGGTCGCGACGTCGACCTTGAACTGATACTGCGGGAGGATCGCCGGCGGCGTCTGGCACTGATTCGTGTCCATCGTCGCGGTCCAGGTCCACGTGCCGACCGGCCAGCAACCACCGATGTCGGTGGGCTGCGCTTGGCCGAGCTGGAAGGTGCCCGTGACCTTGAAGGTCGCGTTGCAGAGGATCCCGAGCGGCTGATCGCGCCCGGTGCTGGCGTCGGGGCCGCCGCCGTTCGGGCCGGAGACGCCCCCGAGATCGCAGGCCGCGAAGCCGAGGAGACCGACGAGGAGGCCGAGGCGGAGGGATCCCATCATGCCCTGGGCTATTTCAACCCCGGTGCCAGCCCAAGCCCCCGTTTCCCCGTGGAAAAGCCGGCCTCGGCGAGACCTCCGACCCCCATGCTGGTGAGGCCAGTCCTCGCCGTGATGGCTCGCGCCGTGAGGGAACGCGCACTTGGCGCTGGCTCGTGCGCTGCAATGTCGCGCTGCATGACCAGGAGCGCCGGCCTCGTCTGTCTCGTCTTCGCCGCCTGCGGAAGCGCCGCGAGCGCGCCCGCACCCGACAAAGCGCCGGCGCCCGCGCCCACGGTCGCCGCGAGGGTCGCGCCGGCTCCGCAGGATCCGCCGCCGAACCCGAACAACTACGTCCCGGCAGAGTTCAAGAGCGGCAAGGCGCGCTGGAAGGACACCGGCGTGTACGTCGACGGCAAGCCGGTCTCGTTCCTCAACTGGGGCGAGCTGCCGGTCACGCTGCAGCCGACGTGGGTGAAGGACAAGGTCTCCGCCGAGAAGCGTCCGGGCACGAACGATCCGGGGTGGCGCTGGGCGCAGCAGCGCTTCTATCGCTTCGACGACTACGTGCGCGCGATCGGGATCGATCCGCGGACGATCAAACAGATCCACGTGCTCGGTCCGAAGACGACCGACTCGATCATCGCGACCGGCCGCGATCTCGTCGGCCCGAAGGGCAAGAGCTTCATGTTCCACTTCGGCGCCAACGTCGCGGGCAAGGCGATCCCGCAGGTGCCCGAAGGCTTCGGCAACGGCCGCACGCCCGACAAGATCTCGGCGGTGATGATCTACATCAAGAAGACGCCGCCGCGGCTCGATCCCGACGAGGGCTTCATCCTCGACGGCCGCCCGATCGACGGCGTGCCGTACTACGGCGAGCCGCTGCGCGGCGGCGTGCGCATCTACCTCGACGACAAGCTGGCGGTGCTCCTCAAGCGCCAGGATCTCGATCAGAAGCTCGCGACGATCGACAAGAACGGCGATCCGCACTGGAGCTTCTACGACTACCTCTCGTCGCGCGGCGTCGACACCTCGAAGATCGTCGAGGCCTACGTGATCCGCGACGAGCGCCGCCAAGAGAAGATCCCCGCCGCCGATCTCGCGAAGATGACCTTCTCCGCGACCGCGCAGGCGAAGGGCGTGATCGTGCTCGGCGATCAGAAGTACGCCGCCAACGCGATCGCGCTCCACACGCGCGCGGTGCCGCCCGATCAATTGCCGAAGATCACGCCCGACGACGACGCGGACTGAGAGGCGTCGTCCGTCTCCCGTCTCCCGTCTCCCGTCTCCCGTGATCCGGAACTGCATGTTTCAGGCGACAGGTTACGTGCATCCACGGACGACGGGAGACGGACGACGGACGACGGCTACTCGAAGTCGGCGGGGGACGCGGAGCAGTACGCGACCGCGTCCGGAATCTCGCGCGGCTCCAGGCCGCGCCACAGCACGACCCACGGCGCGCCGTCGATCGTGACGCGGACGAGGCCGTCGGCTTGATCGCGGTACCACGCGGTGATCGGGTTGCCGGCGCGGCTGCGCCAGAACAGGCGAGGGTGATCGGCGGCGAGCGCGCGCCAGAGATCGCCGCCGACGCCTTCGCCGCGCGCGACGGTGGTCACCGCGAACTTCGAGAGGTAGGGCGCGAGCGGCGTGTCGGTGATGATCGCGGCGCCGCGGTAGTCGTCGGCGACGTACGCGGTCTCGAGCGGGCGCGCGCGCAGATCGATCGCGAGCGGCCGGCCGAACGCCTCCTCGATCAGCGCGAGCAGGCGCGGGGCGTCGAGCTCGTCCCAGCGGCGGTAGCGCGCGACGCGCGAGCCGCGGCGCACGAGCGTGCCGGCGCCCTTGACCGTGAACAGCTCGCGGAGGAGATCGAGCGGCGACGTGACCGAGACGGTCACGCGCTGCGGGATGCGATCGACGAGCCGCGCGATCTGCGCGAGCAGCGCCGCCTGCTGCGGCGGCAGGCCGTCGGGGCGCGGCGCGGACAGATCGACGAGCGAGATCACCGCGCCGCCTTCCGGCTGGAGCCCGGAGCGCCGTCCGACGAAGACGAGCTTCTTCGAGCCGAGCGCGGTCGCGAGCTCGGCGAGCTCGGCGAAGCGCGCGTCGACCGTCCGCGCGCCGAGCGGCACCAGCGGCAGCTCGGATCGATCGATCGCGGCGCGCACCGCGGCGGCGTCGGGCGCGATCGCCGCGGGGATGTCGACCGCGTCCTGGATCGCCAGCGCGTGCGCGCGCGCGTCGCCGCCTTCTCGGATCGGCGCGGCGCCGAACACGAGCACCGGGCGCAGGCCGAGGTTCGCGAGCAGGCGGAGATCGACCGCGAGCACGTCGGCGGCGTCGCGCACGACCGCGTCGGAGACGTGGAGGATCGCGAACGCGGGCGAGTCGCGGAACAGCGCGAGGTACTGCTCGGACTCGTTGGGCCGACCGATGCTCGCGAGGAAGCGCAGCACGAGCTCGTGCGGTGCGTTCACGGCGCGCCCTTCGCGAAGCAGCGCGCGTAGAGATCGGTCGCCCAGCCGAGATCCGCGATCGCGACCTGCTCGTCGGCGGCGTGGGCGGCGCCGATGTCGCCGGGCCCGCACACGATCGCGTCGACGCCGGCCGCGGACCACAAGGCCGCCTCGGTCCAGAAGTCGACCGCGACCGGCGCGGGCCCGTCGAGCCAGCGCGCGAGCTTGTCCGGATCCGCCGACGCGAACGGCGCGTGATCGGTGCGCAGCTCGAGCGTGATCGCCGAATCGTCGACGAGCGGCGCGAGCCGCGCGTCCCACGCAAGGCGATCGAAGCCGGGGTACGGGCGCAGCGAGAACGTCATCACCGCCTGCTCGGGCACGACGTTGAACGCGACGCCGCCCTCGATCCCGGCGACGTTCAAGCACAGGCCGGTCATCCCGGTCGGTCCGACGTGGCGCTCCGCGTGCGCGATCTCGTCGAGCGCGACCGCGATCTTCGCGCACGCGACGATCGGCTTCGGCATGAAGTCCGCGCGCGACGAGTGTCCGCCGTGGCCTCGATAGGTCACGCCGTACGCGAGCACGCCGCGATGGCGCACCCCCGCGGTGCGCGCGGTCGGCTCGCACACGAGCGCGGTGCGGAGCCCCTGCACGCGGCGCGACGCGAGGAACGCGGTCACGCTCGCGGTGCCGCGCTCTTCGTCGCCCGAGAACAAGACCGCGCAGTCCTTCGGCGTGATCTCGTCGAGCGCGGCGAGCGCGCACGCGATCGCGCCCTTGGTGTCGGCGCTGCCGAGCCCGTACAGCCGATCGCCGACGCGCGCCGGCGTCCACGGATCGCGCGTCCAGCCGCGATTGGCCGGCACGGTGTCGACGTGCGCGTTCAAGATCCACTTCGGATCGCCCCAGCGCGCGTACACGAACGCGCCCGGTCCGCCGTGCGCGCGCGGCGCGTCGACGACCTCGACCTCGTCGGCGCCACGCGCCTTCAACAAGGGCGCGAGGTGATCGCACAGCGCGCGCTCGTCGCCGCCGGCGTCGCCCGCGGTCGCGTGGTGCGTCGGGATCGCGATCATCGGCGCGAGATATTCGGCGGCGCGTTCTGCTCGACTCATCGGATCGCCTTCCATGCTTCGTGCGCGCCGATCGCGCGCAAGCCTCGCTCGAGCAGCGTCTTGCCCGGCTCCATGCGGTGCCACGTCGACGCGCCGCTCGGGTGCGGCAGCGGCGCGACGTCGAGCGCGCGCCCGTGGAAGGTCGTGCGCTCGATCTTCCCGACCACGTCGACCAGCTGCTCGGCGTCGGGGAAGATCTGCGCGATCGCGAGCTTGCCGACCGGGATCACGAGCCGCGGTTGCACGAGCTCGATCTCGCGCGCGAGGTGCACGCCGCACCGCTCGATCTCGTCGGGCGCGGGCACGCGGTCGCCGCCCTTCGCGCCCTTGCCCGGGAAGCAGCGACAGACCGCCGCCATGTAGACGCGCGATCGGAAATCTTCCTCGCCGAGGCCGAGCCGCTCGAACCACCCGAACATCGTCTTGCCCGCGGTCCACGCGAACGGCTTGCCCGCGGGGCCTTCCTTCGAGCCCGGCGCCTGGCCGATCAACATCACCGGCGAGATCACCGGTCGCCCGCTCACGACCGGCCCGATCATGTTGGGGCACGCCGTGCACCGGAGCATGCGCTCGACGTGCTCGGTGATCAGCGTGAGTCGCTTCGAGACGGGCACGGGCGAACTATGCCGAAAACCGCTCGGCGGCCCAAGGGTTCCGCGACGGGCGTGTGTGGGTGGGGGCTGCTAGACTTCCTCCCGTGACCCAGGTACCCCGCGAGCATCAGGATCTGATCCGCCGCGTCCTCGCCGCCAACTACTTCGAGCTGGCGATCGAACGGATGTGGATCGACGAGATCGTCGACGGTGAGACGGTCGTGAAGGCGCGCGTGAACGAGCGCGCGCAGGTGGCCGAGGTCGAGGGCAAGGGCGTCGGCGTGGTCGACGCGCTCTTCCACGCGCTGCTGGCGCGCTACGCGGTCGAGTACCAGTCGCTGAAGACGATCCGCCTGGCCGGCTTCTCGGTCTCCGCCGACATCGACGGCAAGGAGACGTCGACCGACGCGATGGGCACCGTGACGATCGACGTCACCAACTCCGATCAGCGCCGCTTCACGTTCAGCGACTCGTCGCGGTCGGTCACGGCGTCGATCGCGCGCGCGACGGTCGCGGTCGTCCAGTACTTCATCAACGCCGAGCGTGCATTCATCACGCTCTTCAACGCGCGGAAGGACGCGCTCGAGCGCGGCCGCGCGGATCTGGTCGCGCGCTACACGGCAGAGCTCTCGGAGGTCGTGGAATCCACGAGCTATGCCGAGGTGATCGAGTCGAAGAAGCGCGAGCTGCGGTAACCGCGGATCCTGTAAGCTCGGGCCGATGGCTCGGACCTGCTTTGTCGCTGCAGCCTTGCTCGTCGGCTGCGGCGGTCCCAACGACGCCGGCCCCGACGCCGCGCCCGTGTACAACGGCGGATCGATCGAGATCCCCGGGTGCGGCTACACCGTGACGACGCCGATGGGCGCGACCGCGCCCGAGATGGGCTCGAGCGTGTTCGGCGTCGATCCGACGCCGCGCATGATCCATCTCGGGCTCACCGGTGATCCGCGCACCACGATGGTCGCGTCGTGGCGGACGATGGACGAGACCACCGCGGCGACGACGATCAAGTACGGCAAGGGCACCGCGCTCGATCAGACCGCGACCGGCATCACCTTCACGTACGAAGCGGACTTCTCGGGGAAGGTGATCCCGCGCGTGCACGAGGCGCATCTGTGCGGGCTCGATCCCGACACCACGTACAGCTACCAGGTCGGATCGATCGAAGCGAACGGCACCGAGCACCTGTCGCCGACCTATCAGTTCCGCACCGCGCCCGACGTCACCGCCGATCCGTCGGCGCAGGTCGTGATCGGCGTGGTCGGTGACTGCCGCGGCGCGTACGACGTGTGGGGCCAGATCATCGAGCAGGTCCAGGCGAAGTCGCCCGATCTGATCTTGTTCAGCGGCGACATGGTCGAGCTCGGCCAGATCCAGACCAACTGGGACGCGTTCTTCGAGGCCGCGGAGCCGCTCCTGACGAAGGTGCCGATGGTGTCGGCGCTCGGCAACCACGAGGTCAACGCGGTCAACTACTACGCCCAGCTCGCGCTGCCCGGCGACGAAGAGGACTACTCGCTCGACTACGGGCGCGCGCACATCGTCGTCCTGAACGACTCGCCCGACGACATCTCGGAGATCGCGGGCAAGGCGAAGACGTTCTTGTCGTCGGATCTCGCGGCGCATTCCACGGCGACGTGGAAGCTCGCGCTGCACCACCGCGCGCTCTACTCGTCGTCGACGCACGGCTCGCAGACCGATCTGCAGCAGGCGTGGGGCCCGATCTACGATCAGTACGGCGTCGACTTCGTCTTGAACGGGCACGATCACGACTACGAGCGTTCGAAGCCGCTCAAGGCCGGCGCGGTGCAGGCGTCGATGGCCGACGGCACCGTCTATCTCGTGCAAGGCGGCGCGGGCGCGGACCTCTATCCCGCGGGCACGAACGCGTTCACCGAGCTCAGCGACAGCTCGCACGGCGCGACCGTCCTGACCATCGGCCCGTCGCGGCTCGACGCGGTCGTCTTCCGCGAGACCGGCGCGACGATCGATTCGTTCTCGAAGACGAAGTAGGCGCCATGCACGCGATCGCGATCGTGATCGCCGTGATGATCGCGGGCGCCGATCCCGACGCGGGCTTCCACGCGGCGGAGCAGAAGCTCGCCGCCGGGGACGTCGCGGGCGCGGTCGACGCGTTCGTCGCGGTCGCCGATTCGGCGCCGGGCTCGACGTGGGCCGACGACGCGCTCGCCGAGGCGGCGCGCGGCGCCGAGCAGCTCGGTCAGCTCGCGCGCGCGGCGCAGCTCTACCGGCGGATCGCCCTGCAGTACCCCGACAGCCGCCAGGCGCGGCGCGCGGAGGCCCGGCTCGCGGATCTGGTCGCGGAGATCGGCCTTCACGGCGAGTGGGCCGACGTCGCCGGCGAGCACGAGCGGATCCTGCGCGCGGCGGCGGGACGCGCGGTGCCGATCCTCGAGCTCGGGCGGCTGGGCGCGCTGATCCACGCCCACCCCGATTACCCGCGCGCGACCGTCGGCCGCTTGTGGATCGGCGACACCTGGATGCGGCTCGGCGAGGTCGACGAGGCCGGGCGCTGGTACGACGACGCCGCCCTGCACGCGCGCACGCCGATCGATCGCTGGCGCGCGAAGAAGGCGCTCGCCGACGTCATGCTCGCGCGCGGCGACTACGGCGACGCCGAGGACGCGTACGCGGCGCTGCGCGGCGGGGCGGGGCGCGCCGAGGCGCAGGCGCTCGACGAGGCGATGCGGGTCTTGTCGACGCGTCGCGGGCGCTGGCGCTACCAGCTCGGCTGCGCGCTCTTCCTCGCGCTCGCGCTCGCCGGCGCGATCGCGATCGCGCGCCGCGACGCGGGCTCGTGGCGCTCCGCAGGTCGCGCGCTCGCGCGCCCGCCGACCGAGGTGCTGTTCGCCGCGCCGGTCGCGGTGCTCCTCGTCTTCCTCGCCTGGACCAACGATCCCACGGTCGGCGTCGCGGTCGCGTACATCGCGGGCGGCGGCCTCGCGCTCGCGTGGCTGTCCGGCGCGCTGCTCGTCTCGGCGCGCGCGCGCCGCGGCGCGGTCTCGCTCGCGCGCGCGCTCGCCCACGCCGGCACCTCGCTCGCCGCCGCGGTCGCGATCGCCTACCTCGCGATCATGCGCGCGGGCATCTGGGATCTACTGGTCGAGACGTTCGCGCACGGACACGACCGATGAGATCGACTTCCGACTTCCGACTTCCGTCCTCCGGATTCAGAATGCGAACGTTCGTGATCTGGATCCGGGACGGAGGACGGAAGCCGGAGGACGGAAGTCGATCTCTCAAGCCGCGCGCGCCCAGGGCATCTTCTCGGCGAGGTCCTCGAGGCGCTTGATGCGCTCGGGGATCGGCGGGTGCGTGGAGAACCAGGAGGCGACGCCGGAGCGGCCGAAGGCGGCGGACGACGGCGCGGTGATGAAGAGCGACGAGGTCGCGGGCGAGGTCGACATCGGGACGCGCTTGTTGGCGCGCTCGAGCTTGGCGAGCGCGGACGCGAGCGCGAGCGGATCGCCGGACAGGCGCGCGCCGGTCGCGTCGGCGAGGTACTCGCGCTGGCGCGAGATCGCGAGCTGGATGATCGTCGCGGCGATCGGCGCGACGATCGCGAGGGCGAGCGCGCCGATCGCGCCGCCGCGGTTGTCGTCGTCGCGCGAGCTGCCGCCGAGCATCACGCCCCACTGCAGCGCGGTCGCGACGAACGAGACGATCGTCGCGATGCCGGCGGCGATCGACGCGATGAGGATGTCGCGGTTCTTGACGTGCCCCATCTCGTGCGCGAGCACGGCGCGCAGCTCGCGATCGGTGAGGATCGCGCGGATGCCGGTCGTGACCGCGACCACCGCGTGCGCGGGGTTGCGGCCGGTCGCGAACGCGTTGGGCGCCGCCTCGTCGATGACGTAGATGCGCGGCATCGGCACCTTCGCCTCGTGCGCGAGGCCGGCGACGATCGACTCGAGCACCGGATCCTCGGCCTTGCCGATCGGACGCGCGCGGCTCATCGCGAGCACGATCTTGTCGCTGTAGAAGTACGACCCCAGGTTGAGCGCGACCGCGATCGCGACGAACAACCAGATCTGGCCGGGGGCGAGCGCGCCGCCGAGGAGGATCAAGAGCGCCGAGAGCCCGCCGAGGAGCGCGATGGTCTTGAGCTGGTTACGGACTGACATGGACTTGCGCTCTAACGTAGTAACCCGAGCAACGTTCGCAATCCTTCCCACACCTAGCCGGTCGGCCAGGGCAAGGCGGTCACGAATCGCACGCGGCGGCTCCTACGTCCATGCGCCACGTGCTGATCCTGATCGCGTTCGCCGCCGCCTGTAAGAACGGCTCGGCGGCCCCCGCCGGCAAGAGCGACCTCGTCACCAAGCTCGACGCGCTCGCCGATCGCATGTGCAAGTGCACCGATGGGGCGTGCGCCGACACGGTCGCCGCCGCCGTCGACGAGCTCGCGGCACACACGACCAACGTCGCCGAGGAAGACCTGGCGCCGGCGCAGGCCGCGCAGGCCAAGATCGATCAGTGCCAGGTCCAGCACAGCCAGGTCGTGCAGGACTACCTGGCGCTCATGGACGAGATCTGCGCGTGCAGCGACAAGAAGTGCGGCGAGAAGGTCGCCGGCAAGGTCGGCGCGTGGAGCAAGGGCGTGCAGAAGTCGGGCGCGAAGCTGCGGCCGGCGCTGGTCAACGCGATCACCGAGCGCGGCAAGGCCGCGGTCGCCTGCTTCCAGAAGCTCGACGTCGCGATCCCGCGCTGAGGAGCTACGCGAACCAGCGCAGCGCTTCTTCCGGAAGCTTCTGACCCGAGACGCGCGCGCGCTGCACGAGCTCCCAGAAGTAGCGGTACGTCGCGCGGTCGTGGAGATCGCCGGCGTGTTGGATCGGTCCCCACGAGGCGGCCTCGGCTGCGAGCAGGATCTCGCACGCGCGCGCGACCTCGCTGAAGTCGGGCGCCATCGCCTCGACGATCGGCTGGATCTGCGCGGGATAGATCGACCACATGCGCAGGAAGCCGAACTCCTGGTTCGCGCGCCGCGCGTCGGCGTGGGTCTGGTAGACGTTCTTGAGATCGAGCGTGACGTTGTGCGCGGGCACGACGCCCGACGCGAGGGCCGCGGCGACGACCGTCGCCTTCGCGCGCGCGACCAGCGCGTGATCGAACTGCCCGGGCGACTTCATCGCCGACGACGGGATCGCGCCGTGGTGTCCGCTGACGAAGTCCATGAGGCCGAAGTCGAGGACCTGCATCCACGGCGCCGCCGCGATCTCGAACGCGTCCTTCAGCGCGCCGTGGGTCTCGATCAAGACGTGGATCGGGATCTCGCGCTGGATGCCGGCGCCGCGCGCGACCTCCTGCACGTACTTGATCACCTCGTGCACCTGCGCCGCCGCGGTCGGCTTCGGGATCGTGAGGTACGCGATGCGATCGCCGGCGCCGCGCACGATGATGTCGACGTCCTGCCGCCACGCCGCGTGCGACGGATCGTGGATGCGCACGCCCGCGTGCTCGTGCACGTTCGCCGCCGACTTCTGCAGATCCACCACCAGCTCGGCGTGCTGCTTCTCGCGACCCGCCGGCGCGCCGTCCTCGCAGTCCATCGTGATGTCGAAGATCGGCCCGAGCTTCTGCTGGAGCTCGAGCGCCTTCGTGATCAGCTTCTCCGATCCGGCGAAGTGCTCGCAGGAGGGGATGACCGGGAACGGACGCTCGCCGCCGAAGAGAGCGTCCCGCGGATGGATGCGCTGCGACATGGTCAGTTCGTATCAACGACGCCCGTTCGATCCCAGCGCGATTCTTCGGCCTTGATCTGGTCTGGCCACCCGAGGCACCTTCGGCGCATGAAGCGGTTTGCTTTGGTGTTCTTGGTCGCCGCGGCCTGCGGCGGTTCGTCGTCCGATGATCCGTGCAAGGGCGTCGCCGGCCCGTGCGTCGCGGTCCACGCGGGCGCGACCGTGCAGGAAGCGCAGACCGCGCTGATCAACGCGACCTCCGGCACGACGATCGCGTTCGGCGAAGGCACCTTCGACTTCGATCTCGATCTGTCGCTCACCGTCGGCGGCGTGACGATCCAGGGGCAGGGAATGGACAAGACCATCCTCTCGTTCAAGAAGCAGACGACCGGCGCGCAGGGCCTGCTCGTGCAGACCAGCGGCAGCTTCGCGATGCACGACATCGCGATCGAGGACGCCAAGGGCGACTGCTTGAAGGTCGAGGGCGCCGACGGCCTGCACCTGAACCACGTGCGCACCGAGTGGACCGGCGGCCCGAAGGACACCAACGGCGCGTACGGCATCTATCCGGTGCAGTCGAAGAACGTCTTGATCGAGAACTGCATCGCCAAGGGCGCGTCGGACACCGGCATCTACGTCGGCCAGTCGCAGGACGTGATCATCCGCGGCAACGACGTCGAGTACAACGTCGCCGGCATCGAGTGCGAGAACACCAACCGCGCCGACGTCTACATGAACAACGCGACCCACAACACCGGCGGCATCCTCGTCTTCAACCTGCCGGGCCTGCAGGTCAAGAACGCCGGCCAGACGCGCGTGTTCATGAACATGATGGTCGACAACAACACGCCGAACTTCGCGCCCGCCGGCAACATCGTCGGGCAGGTGCCGACCGGCTCGGGCTTCGTCGGCCTCGCCGCGCACAACGTCGAGATCTTCGGCAACACGTTCGACAACGAGCACACGATGAACCTCGGCATCGCGAGCTACACGCTGATCGGCAACCCCAACGATCCGCAGTACAACGTCTATCCCGACACGTTCTACATCCACGACAACACGTTCACCGGCACGTCGACGATGGCGTCGGGCCCGCTCGGCGGCGCCGTGCTGCTCGCGCTCGCCGAGATGACGCCGTCGACGACGACGGTGCCCGACATGATCTGGGACGGCGTCGTCGATCCGACCAAGGCGTTGTCGGGCGATCCGAACCACTTCATGCCCGAGTTCAACATCTGCTTCCAGGGTAACGGCGACGCCGACTGGGCGGATCTCATGTGGCCGACCGGCGACGCGATGAAGCCGTCGACCGACCCGGCGCCGTTCAACTGCACGCATCCGCCGCTGCCGGCGGTCGTGGTCCCCGGCTCGTGAAGAAGCTGATCTTCCTCTGCACGATCGCGATCGCCGCGTGCGGCGGCGGCAGCGACGAGGTGTGCCATCCACCGTCCGGAAGTGGGCCGGGGATCGATCTCGACGGGCCGTTCTGCAAGCACCTGTCGAGCTATCGCCTGTTCACCGACGAGACCGCGCAAGCGACCGACCCCGCGCTGTTCGCGTACGACCTCAACACGCCGCTGTTCAGCGACTACGCGACCAAGCGCCGCTGGCTCTACCTCCCCGACGGCGCGAGCGCGACCTGGCAGGACACCGACTCGCTCGATCTCCCCGTCGGCACCGTGATCGTGAAGACGTTCTCGTTCCTGCACGATCGCCGCGATCCGGGCGCGGGCGAGGATCTGATCGAGACGCGCCTCTTGATCCATCGCACCGCCGGTTGGGACGGCGCTTCGTACGTGTACGACGGCAGCGGCGACGCCGAGCTCGCGGTCGCCGGCGCCGAGGTGCCCGTCACCTGGATCCACGACGACGGATCGATGAAGTCCGACGACTACGTCGTCCCGAACAAGAACCAGTGCAAGAACTGCCACGGCGAGCACGACGACGTCGTCGGTCCGCTCGGTCCCAAGGCGCGTCACTTGAATCGCGCGCAGCCCGGCGGCGGCACGAACCAGCTCGCGGCGCTGATCGCGAGCGGCAAGCTGACCGGCGCGCCCGCGGATCCGGCGAGCTGGCCCAAGACGACGCCGATGGACGACACCACCGCGACGATCGAAGCGCGCGCGCGCGGCTACCTCGACGTCAACTGCTCGCACTGCCACAACCCGCGCGGCGCGGCGCGCACGAGCGGCGTCGACTTCAGCGTCACGTCGCCGACGACCGAGTCGCTCGGCATCTGCAAGGGACCGACGGCGGCGGGCCGCGGCGCCGGCGGTCTCGACTTCGACATCGTGCCGGGTATGCCCGACGAGTCGATCGTGATCTTCCGCATGAGCTCGACCGAAGCCGACATCAAGATGCCCGAGCTCGGACGCAACCTCGTCCACGCCGAGGGCGTTCAGCTGATCCGCGACTGGATCACGTCGCTGCCCGGCGCTTGTATGTGATGCGCATCATCTCGTGCTCGCCGCCGCCCGGCAGCGCGATGTGATGCGTGTAGAGCTGGGTGTCCTTGTCGACGGTCACGAAGGTCTCGCGATAGCGGACCGTCTTGCCCGCGTGCGCGACCTCGAAGTCGTACGTCATCGTGCGCGTGTCGTGCTCGAAGCGGCCGACCGCGTGCGCGATCGCGCCCGACACGGTGTCGACCCACACCGCGGTGTACCGCTGCGCGTTCGCGTCCCAGCCGTAGATGCCGTGCCCGGCGAAGCCCGAGTACATGCGCACGTCGGAGACGAGCCACCGCTCGCCGACCATCGCGCTCGTGCGATAGCCCTTCTGATAGTGCGTCTCCGCGCGCGGGCTCGGCGTGATCTCGAGATCCGCGTCCCACGTGCCGACGTCGTCGGCGAGCACCGCGGTCGCGAGCGCCGCGTGTGACACCTCGTTCGTGTCGGTGATGTCCTCGGCCCCCATGCCTCGATAGTACAGCTAGGCTCGCGTGGCCGTGTGCACGAACGGCTGCGCCGCTTCGAGCTGCGACGCGACGCGGATCAACAGATCCTCGCGTCCGTAGGCTGCGACCAGGTGCGACCCGATCGGCAGTCCCGCGGCATTCTTGAACAGGGGCAGCGAGATCGCGGGCTGACCGGTCGCGTTGAACGGCGGCGTGAACGGCGCGAACTCCGCGGCGGCGAAGATGCCGCCGAGCGGATTGCCCGGGTCCGACTTGAACGCGCCGAGCTTCGGCGGCGGGCCCGACACCGTCGGCGTGAGCCACAGATCGTAGCGCTCGAAGAACGCCGCGACCGCGCGCGCGTTCGCCTCGAGCCAGCGCCACGCGAGCACGTAGCCGGGCGCGCTGACGCTCTTGCCCATCTGCGCGAGGCCCCACGTCAGCGGCTCGACCTCCTCGGCGGCGATCTTGCGCTTCAAGAGGATCTCGACGCCTTCGAGATCCGCGGCGACGCCGGTCGCCCACACCGCGAGGAAGCGCGGCACGTACTCGGGCGACTTCAGCGCGTCGATCTCGGCCTCTTCGACGTGATGGCCGAGCGACTCGAGCAGCTTCGCGGTGTGATCGACCGCGGCCGCGGCGTCGGCGTGGACGCCGACCAGCTGCCCGGTCGGATTCATGTAGCGCTTCGCGAAGCCGATCCTGAGCTTGCCCGTGACCGCGCCGAGCTCTTCGCGATACGGACGGATCGGCGTCGGCGCCGCGTACGGATCGCCGGGGCGCGCGCCCTGGATCAGATCCAAGACGCGCGCGGAGTCGCGCACGCTGCGCGTGACGACGTGCTCGCACACCAGCCCGCCGTTGATCGATCCGTAGTCGGGCCCGACCGACACGCGCCCGCGCGACGGCTTCAAGCCGACGAGGCCGCAGCACGCCGCCGGGATGCGGATCGATCCGCCGCCGTCGTTCGCGTGCGCGATCGAGACGAGGCCCGCGGCGACCGCGGCGCCGCTGCCGCCCGAGGAGCCGCCCGTCGAGCGGCTGGTGTCGTAGGGGTTGTGCGCGGCGCCGTGCGCGTCGGGCTCGACCGACGGGACGATGCCGAGCTCGCTCGTGTTGGTCTTGCCGCAGATCACGAAGCCGGCCCGGCGGAACGATTCGACGAGGTACGAGTCGCGCGGCGCGCGCAGGTTCGCGGCCTTGAGCGGCCGCAGGCCCGCGGTGTACGGCGTGCCCTTCACCTGCGCGACGATGTCCTTCACCAGGAACGGGACGCCCCGGAATTCTGCGTTGTCGCCGCCGGGGAGCGGACCGCGCGCGGTCGCGCGCGCCTCGTCGAACATCGGCCAGATCACCGCGTTCAGCTCCGGGTTGTGCCGCTCGATGCGCGCGATCGCGGCGTCGACGAGCTCGGCGGGGGTGACCTTGCCCGTGCGCACGAGCTCGGCCTGGGCGGTGGCGTCGAGGGTGTGGAGCTCCATGCGCCCGACCTTACCTGAAGCTCATATATAGTCCGCGCATGAATCGTCTCGCGCTCGTCACGGGCGGCGGCCGGGGCATCGGCGCGGCGATCGCGCGGGCGCTGGCGAGAACCAACGTGCGCGTGATCGTCAGCGGTCGATCGTCTTCGGAGATCGATGAGGTCGCGCGATCGATCGGCGGCGTCGCGATCCGCGCGGATCTCGGCGATCGCGCCGACGCCGATCGACTCGTCGCTTCAGTGAAGGAGATCGGGCGGGTCGACATCCTCGTCAACAACGCGGGGCTCGCCGAGAGCGCGACCCTCGACAAGACCGACGACGCGCTCTGGGATCGCACGATGGAGCTCAACGCGACCGCGCCGTATCGGCTGTGTCGCGCGCTCGCGCCCGCGATGATCGCGAACGGCTGGGGGCGCATCATCAACATCGCGTCGAACGCGGGCGTGTCGGGCTACGCGTACACGTCGGCGTACTGCGCGTCGAAGCACGCGGTCGTCGGCTTCACGCGCGCGCTCGCGGTCGATCTCGCGCGCACCGGGGTGACGATCAACGCCGTGTGCCCGGGTTGGGTCGCGACCAAGATGGCCGACGACGCGGTCGCGCGGATCGCCGCGAAGACCGGGCGCTCGGCCGAGGAAGCGCGCGCGACGCTCGCGGCGATGAGCCCGCAGCGCCGCTTGATCGAGCCGGACGAGGTCGCGCACACGGTCGTGATGCTCGCCGCCGACGACGCGCGCGGCATCCACGGACAGGCGATCCTGATCGACGGAGGACAGGTGCTCAAATGACGAACACGATCTCGTTCGTGACGGTTCCCGAGTGGCCGCGGCCGAAAGGCTACGCGAACGGCGCGATCGGGCAGGGGCGCGTGCTGCACATCGCGGGGCAGATCGCGAGCACGCCCGACGGGCGCATCGCGAACGAAGACGGGCTGGTCGGCGAGATGGATCAGGCGCTCGACAACGTGCTCGCCGTGCTGCGCGCGGCGGGCGGCGAGCCGCAGCACATCGCGTCGATGATCGTCTACACGACCGACGTGCAGGCGTACGAGGACAACGCGATGTCGATCGGCCGCGTGTGGCGCGAGAAGATGGGTAACCACTATCCGGCGATGGCGCTGTTCGGCGTGACGCGCTTGTACGAGAAGAGCGCGAGCCTCGAGCTCGTCGCGGTGGCGTACCTGCCATGATCGCGCCGGTGCATTTCGGCTTCGCGCTCGATCGCGGAGTCGCGACGATCACGCTGGAACGCCCGGAGCGCTTGAGCTCGCTGACGTTCGAGATCTATCGCGAGCTCGCCGAGACCTTCGAGGCGCTCGATTCGGTCGCGGAGATCCGCGCGGTCGTGATCACCGGGCGCGGGCGCGGCTTCTGCTCCGGCGGCGATCAAGACGACATCATCAAGCACCTGCTCGGGCGCGAGACGCCGGAGCTGCTCGCGTTCACGCGCGCGACCGGCCGCTTGATCGCGGCGATGCGGCGCTGCCGGCGTCCGATCGTCGCCGCGGTGAACGGCGTCGCGGTCGGCGCGGGCGCGGTGATCGCGTGCGCGAGCGATCTGCGCATCGCCGCGGCGGGCGCGCGGTTCGGCTTCGTGTTCCCGAAAGTCGGGTTGTGCGGCGCCGACATGGGCATCACGTACTTGTTGCCGCGCATCGTCGGGCTCGGGCACGCGAGCGAGCTCTTGTTCTTCGGCGATCTGATCGGCGCCGAGGACGCCTTCCGGATCGGCCTCGTCAATCGGGTCTGTGCGTCGGCGGAGGCGTGCGTGACGATGGCGCAGGAGTGGGCGGCGAAGCTCGCCGCCGGCCCCGCGTTCGCGCACTCGATGACGAAGCAGATGATCGAGAGCGAGGCGCGCATGCCGCTGGCCGAGGCGATCGAAGCCGAGGCGCAGGCGCAGGCGCTGTGCATGCGGCACCCGGACTTCGCCTCGGCGCACGAGGCGTTCAAGAACAAGCAATCACCGAAGTTCGACGGAGCTCCCGAGTGATCGGGTTGTCATCCGACGATCTCGGGATGTTCTTCGAGCCGCGACATCAAGAGCTCGCGGCGCGGCTGCGCGCGGCGGCGCCGGCGATCGCGGCGGTCGAGACGAGCGCGGGGCAGGGCGAGGCCGCGCGCGACGCCGCGGCGGTCGCCGCGCTCGGCGACGCGGGGCTGTTCGGGCTGGTCGCGGGAGGATCGATCGATGTGCGATCGATCTGCCTGGCGCGCGAGCTGCTCGGGTGGGTCTCGCCGCGCGCGGATTCGATCTTTGCGGTGCAAGGGCTCGGCGCCTATCCGCTGTCGCTCGCGAAGGCGCACCTCGATCTCGTGACGAAGGCCGCCGAGGGCGACGCCGTGCTCGCGTTCGCGCTGACCGAGCCGGAGGCGGGCTCGGACGTCGGCGCGATCGCCACGCACGCGGTGCCGAGCGAGACCGGCGGCTGGATCCTCGACGGCGAGAAGACGCTCATCTCCAACCTCGGCGTCGCGACCCACGCGATCGTCTTCGCGACCCTCGAGCCCGGCGCGAAGGGCGCGACGCGCGCGTTCGTCGTGCCGATCGACACGCCCGGCGTCAAGGTGGAGCCGATGCAGGCCACCGCGCCGCACCCGATCGGACGCTTGATCCTGCGCGGCGCGAAGCTGCCCGCGAGCGCGCTCGTCGGCGGAGCGCCGGACACGAGCGGGCTCCGCCTCGCGCTCGCGACGCTCGACACGTTCCGCGTCACCGTCGGCGCGGCCGCGGTCGGGATGGCGCGCCGCGCGATGCACGAGGCGATCACGCACGTGCGCGCGCGCGTGCAGTTCGGCGCGCCGCTCGCGACGCAGCCGCTCGTGCAGGCGCACCTCGCCGACATGGCGGTCGATCTCGACGCGGCGCGCCTGCTCGTCCTGCGCGCGGCGTTCGCGAAGGACGCGGGCGAGCACGCGCGCACCGAGGTCTCGATCGCCAAGCTCGGCGCGACCGAGGCCGCGCAGCGCGTGATCGATCGCGCGGTGCAGCTGGTCGGCGGGCGCGGCGTGATGGCGGGCGCGGTGGTCGAGCACCTCTATCGCGCGATCCGTCCGCTGCGCATCTACGAGGGCACGAGCGAGATCCAACGGACGATCATCGGCAAGGCCGTCGCGGAGCACGCATGACCGACATCCGCTTCCCCGACGAGTTCAACCTCGCCGACTACTTCCTGTTCGATCGCCTGAGCGAAGGGCTCGAGGACGCGGTCGCGCTCCGCTTCGGCGATCGCACGTGGAGCTACGGCGCGGTCGCCGATCGTTCGCGCGCGCTCGCGCGCTTCTTGATCGACGACGGCCTCGCGCCCGAGCAGCGCGTGTACATCGTCCTGCCCGACGTGCCGCCGTTCGCGTGGGGCATCTTCGCGACGCTCGCGGCGGGCGGCGTGCTCGCGATGGGCAACCCGATCGCGCCGGTCGCGGATCTCGAGTACGTGCTCGGCTACGTGAAGGCGCGCGCGCTGGTCACGACGCCGGCGGTCGCGCGCGCGCTCGCGCCGCACATGCCGCGCATGCCGTTCCTGCGGACCGTGATCCTCGCGCCCGACGCGGCGACCGGCGACGATCCGGAAGCGCCGTGCGCGATCGATCTGGGCCTCGCTGCGGGTCACGTGCGCGTCGTGTCGATGGATCAGGCGATCGAAGACGGCCGCACGTCGCGCGCGCACCTGCCGCGCACGCACCGCGACGATCCGGCGATCTGGCTCTTCACGAGCGGCTCGACGGGACGTCCGAAAGCCGCGATGCATTGTCATCGCGACTTCGCGTGGAACACCGAGCTGTACGCGAAGCGCACGGTCGGCTATCGGCGCGGCGACATCGCGGTCAGCGTGCCGCGACTCTTCTTCGGCTACGCGACCGGCACCAACCTGTGGTTCCCGTTCGCCGTCGGCGGATCGGTCGGCCTGTTCAGCGAGCGTCCGACGCCGGAGTCGCTCGCCGCCGCGATCGAGCGCTATCGCCCGACGATCGTGACGAACGTGCCGACGATGCTCGGCAAGCTGCTCGACTACGACGACGAACGCCGCGCGCGCGGGGACGCGCCGCTCGACATGTCGAGCGTGCGGTTCCACTTGTCGGCCGGTGAAGCGCTGCCCGGCGCGCTGCTCTCGCGCTTCGTCGAGCGCTTCGGCGGGCAGGTCTTCGATGGCATCGGCTCGGCGGAGATGTTCCACATCTACTGCTCGAATCGTCCCGGCGACGTCGTGCCCGGATCGCTCGGCCGCGCGGTCGAGGGCTACGAGCTGAAGATCCTGCCGGAGGACGCGATCGGTCCCGGCGCGGAGCCGGTGCCGGTCGGCGAGATCGGCGTGCTCTGGGTGCGCGGCGATTCGGTCGCGCAGGGTTACTACGAGGATCGCGACAAGAGCTGGCGCACGTTCCACGGCCACTGGTGCCGCACCGGCGATCTGTTCCGCCTCGACGAGCGCGGCTATCTCTGGTTCGGCGGGCGCGCCGATGATCTGTTCAAGGTCGGCGGCGTGTTCGTCGCGCCGCTCGAGGTCGAGGAGTGCTTGGGCGCGCACGCGTGCGTGTCGATGTGCGCGGTGATCGGGGCGCGTGCTTCGGAGGACGGGTTGACCAAGCCGAAGGCGTTCGTGGTCGTGCGGCCCGACGCGCGCGATCGCGTCGGCTCCGCGGAAGGGCGAGCTTCGTTGGCGGCCGAGCTGCAGGAGCACGTCAAGGCGCGCTTGTCGAAGCACAAGTATCCGCGCTGGGTCGTGTTCGTCGACGATCTGCCCAAGAACGATCGCGGCAAGGTCGACAAGAAGACGCTCGCCGAGCGCGAGCAGCGCGGCGAGAACCCGTCATGAGCGCGTCGCATCGAACGGATCTCGCGGAGCACACGACCGAGTCGTTCCGCGCGCTCGCCTCCGCGGGGCGCCCGGTGGTCGCGCTGGTGCCGGTCGGCTCCGTCGAGCCGCACGGCCCGCACCTGTCGCTCCTGACCGACGTCGTGATCTCGCGCGCGGCGTGCGCGCGCGCGGTGTCGCTGCTCGACGAGCGCGGCGTCGCGGCGCTGATCGCGCCCGCGGTCGCGTACGGCGTCACCGACTGCGCGACCGGCTTCGCCGGCGCGGTGTCGATCCCGGCCGACGTCTTGACCGCGTACCTGCGCGCGATCGTCGCGGGGCTGCGCGCGGCCGGCTGCGCGCACGTGTGCCTGGTCAACAATCACCTCGAGCCCGCGCACGACGCCGCGGTGCGCGCCGCGATCGACGGCGTGCCGCCCGGGGCCGCGTCGGTCGCGTGCCCGCTCACGCGCCGGTGGGCGCGCACGCTGTCGGCCGAGTTCAAGAGCGGCGCGTGCCACGCCGGTCAGTACGAGACGTCGATCGTCTTGGCGGCGGCGCCCGCGCTCGTCGACGAAGCCGCGCGCGCGTCGCTGCCGCCGGTCCCGATCTCGCTCAGCGAGCAGCTGCGCGCGGGCGTGACGACCTTCGCCGCGATGGGCATGAGCTCCGCGTACGCGGGCGATCCGGCCGCGGCCTCGGCGGAGGAGGGCGAAGCGCAGCTCGCCGCGTTGGCCGAGATGATCGCGACCGAGGTGCTGGAGGCGATCGCGCTCACGGCATCGCGAGCGTGACCGTCTCGTCGGCGTGCCCGTAGCCGTCGTGCCCGAGCGTGATCGTGTCGTGCGCGCGATCGATCGCGATCGTGTAGTCCCACGAGCTCTCGACCCGATCCGCGCGCCGCGCGACGAACAGATCCGCGCAGTGCGGGTTCGCGTTCGCGTCGAACGTGCAGATCAGGTGATGTCGATCATCGATCTGCGACTCGCGGCCCATCACGGTCGTCTCGACGTCGACCTCGATCTCGGGCGTCTGGTCGCCGAGGACATCGCCACTCTTCAGATCGCGCGCGGACAGGTGCACGCCGCTCTGCGAACGCCCGCCGCAGATCACGCCGGAGAAGCCGAGGTCCTGCAGGAACCACCCACGATCGGTGCGGATCGCGAGGTAGTGGCGCAGCTGATTCGACGGCGTCGGCGCGACGCTCGCATCTCCGCTGAAGACGATCCGGACCTCGCGCGCGGGCGCGCTCGGCCGCTTCATCTTCGCGCTGGTCGTGCACGGCGCGCACACGATCGTGAGGTCGTTGTACGGCCCCGCCATCGCCGGCATCGCGATCGCGGTCGTGTCCGCGCGCGCG
>DATJIA010000284.1:0-22940 GCA_035493675.1 Kofleriaceae bacterium
AGCGGTCAGCGCGATCGACGCTTGGCTGCGCGACGTGCGCCGCGATCGCTGGTGACGCGCGGCGCGCCCCGCGTGCGCGGCCGCGTGCCCGGCTTCGCGTGGCCCTCGCGCCGCTCGGCGCTCGCGCGCGCCTTCGACATCGCCCACGAGCAGATCGGGCACGCGGCGGCGTCGTGTCCGCGCGCCGGACAGAACGATCTTCCGAAGTAGATGATCTGCAGGTGCAGCACGTTCCAGCGATCGCGCGGGAACGCGCGCTTGAGATCGCGCTCGACCTCCTCGACCGAGCGCGCGCGCGACAACCCCCAACGCCCGGCGAGCCGATGGATGTGCGTGTCGACGGGGAACGCGGGCTCGCCGAACGCCTGCGCCATCACGACGCTCGCGGTCTTGTGGCCGACGCCGGGCAAGTCCTCGAGCGCCTCGAACGAGCGCGGCACCTCGCCGCCGTGTCGCGACACCAGGATGCGCGCCATCGCGGCGAGGTTCTTCGCCTTCGCCGGCGCGAGCCCGCAGGTGCGGATGTACCGCATGATCTCGGCGGGAGACATCGTCGCCATCGCGCGCGCATCGGGCGCGCGCGCGAACAACGCCGGCGTGACCAGGTTGACGCGCGCGTCGGTGCATTGCGCCGACAAGATCGTCGCGACCAAGAGCGTGAACGGATCCTCGTGATCGAGCGGCATCGCCGGGGCCGGAAACTTCTCGTCGAGGATCGCGAGGATCTTCGCGGCGCGCTCGGTGGCGGAGAGCTTCGTCGTCATCGGGCGCGCGTCATTGGGCATGATCGATGCCGTAGTCGCGCGGCGGCGCTTCGGGCGGCAGCGGCTTCGCAGCACCGCCGTTCGCGAGCGCGTCGGCGAGGCGCCGCGCCTCCTCGCTCGACGGATCGGCGGCGATCGCCTTGCGCGCGGCCGCGATCGCGTCGGCGGTGCGCCCCTTCTGCACGAGCCAGCGCGCCTCGGCGATGAACGGGCGAACGTCGCTGGGATCGCTCGCTTCGGCGGCGTGCCAGTGCGCGAGCGCGTCGTCGTCGCGGCCGGCGGCGGCGTCCATGTTGCCGAGGTAGTAGTGCGCGATCACCGCGTCCGGATCGACGCCGAGCAGGTGCTCGTAGGCGTCGCGCGCGTCGTCGGCGTGGCCGAGCCGTCGCGACGAGCCGCCCCAGAACTTGTAGTAGTCGTACGAGACGGTCGTCGCGTGATCGAGCGCGAGGATCGCGAGCGCGGCGAGCAGGTGCGCGGCGAGGACGCGCGCGCCGGCCTGTGCGCCGAGACGCACGCGCGCGGAGATCGGATCGACGACGATCGCGGCGATCACGACCACGACGAAGACCAGCGGCGCGATCGGCATGCGCACGAGCACGAAGACCGCGAAGCACAGGACCGAGACGATCGCGCCGACGATCCACGGCCATTCGGCGAGGCTGCGGCCGAGATCGCGCGCGGTGTCCGCGATCGCGCCGAACGCCGCCGACAACCACTTCGCCGCGCCGACGACGATCGCGTCCGGCAAGACGATCATGTAGAGCGCGACCATCACGTACGAGAACAGGCCGATCTGCAGGCCCGACAGCTCGATCCCGACGTGGAACGCGACGCCGAGCGGCCACGCGAACCACCACAGGCGCGGGCTCCAGATCGCGAACGCGAGGAACAGCTCGAGCGCGAGCGTCATCCGCGCGGCGGTCGCGAAGCCGCCGGGCAGGTGATCGATCATGCGCACCATCCACGGCGTGCCGATCTGCTGCTGGAGCGCGCTGCCGTCGAGCCACACGCCGTGGAACTTCGCGACCGCGGCCCACGCGTACACGATCCCGAGCTGCACGAGGATCAGGCGCACCGCCCACGATCGCGCGCGGCCGTCGGGCGGCGCGTCTTTCGGGCGCACCCACGTCACGAAGCACGCGAGCACCAGCACGAGGAAGACGAGGTAGTGGTGTTGATACGAGTCGAGCTGGCTCGAGAAGTAGACCCAGCCGTACAGCGCGGTCGCGATCGGCAGGCGATAGAGCGTGACGCCGCACGCGAAGAGCACGAACATGTACGCGAGCAACAGCTCGACCAGCGCGAAGGTCACGCGGCCGGGCGCGAGATCGTCGAGGAAGCGCAGGTTGCCGACGTTGAAGCCGGAGCCGTAGCGCGGCGCGTGGCGCAGCGCGAGGAAGGCGTCGACCGCGAGGATGCCGAACAACGCGACGCGGACGATCGCGACCTTCGCCCAAGGCAGCGAGAAGTCGAACCAGAAGCGCGGCTCTTCGATCTTCTCGAGCTTCGCGACGACGATCGGCGCGCGCGCCGGCTTGATCGAAGGCTCGCCGGGCGGCTTGGGCTGCTTCGGCGCCGCGATCTTCTGGCGTTTCGTGCGGCGCGCCATCACAGCTCCGGCACCGTGCACACGTCGTAGCCGCCCCACTGCTCGACGGTGCCGTCGATGTGGCGACACGTCATGCGCAGCTCGATGCGCTTGTTCGGGTGATCCGCGCACAGCCGCGCGCCCATCGCCTCGACGACCGAGAAGCGGCCGCGGTTCGCGACGTCGACCCACGCCTCGTGGAACGTGGCGCCGAGCGGCAGCTCTCGATCGTCCATCGTGAACGACGGCTGGCACTGGATCATGCGCATCGGCGAGAACATGCGCCACGCGAAGCGCTCGTCGTGCGGATCGCGGCGCGCGGCGTAATAGAGGAGCGGCAGCGCGGCCTGCACGACGATCCACGCGACGATGAAGCGGCCGCGCCACGTCTCGGTGAGCTTGCGAAGCGAATCGATGATCACAAGGGCAGCGTGATCTGCGGCGCCGGTTCTTCGCGCCGCGGCGGCGGATGATAGACCAGCTCGTCGTCGACGCGCGCGCCGGGCTCGAGCCGCTCGCGCGCGACGACCGCGCCTGCCTCGAGCGACGCGATCGCGACGCCGTCCTTGTACAGGACCGCGTTGCCGACGACCGCGGGCACGCGCGGGCCGGGCGAGAGGACGCCGACGAGGTTGAGCGGATCGCACGCGGCGATGCGCACCAGCTCCGTGCTGTGCGAAGGATGGCGCGCGGCGCGCAAGCCCTCGACCGCCTCGGCGAGCGCGAACTGCTCGCCGACGAAGCCGGCGACGAAGCGGCCGCCGCGGATCTCGCCGCGCGCCTCGAGGCGGCGGAGCACGACCGCGAGCTCTCGCCACGGCGGCAAGGTCGTCTCGCGTTGCACGAGATCGCGGAAGATGATGCCGTAGCGCGCGAGCAGCTGGCGCGCGGACGCCTCGACGTCGACGGCGTTCGCGTCGGGCGCGCCGAGCAGCGACCAGCGACCGGCGGCGGTCGGCAGCGCGCGCAGCGCGTGTTGCGGGCGGCGATGATCGCGCGTGCGCGCGCGCTTGACCGCGTCGGCCCAGCTGCGCGGCGGCTCGGCGACGCTGTTCGTGTTGGCGATCGTCGACGGCGCGATCGTGCGGCGCGGATCGAAGTGACTGCGCGTCTCGCCGCGGCGGCGATCGACGAGCACGCGCAGCGACGCGAAGCCGTCGGCGGCGGCGAGCCCGGCGCCGACGAGCTCCCACAGCGCGTCTTCGACCTCGTCGGGGGCGAGCGCGGTCGCGGCGACGAGATCGGCGAGGAAGCTCGCGCCCGAGGAGGCGAGGCGCGCGGCGATCGCCTGCGCGGCGGGTGAGAGGCTCGGCTCCGACGGCGCATCGAGCGCGGCGGGCGCGCGCAGCCAGCTCGCGTCGCGGCGCAGCATCAAGGTCAGCGGCGCGCTGCGCGACGGCGCCTGGCGCGAGCGCTTTTCATCCTTCGACTCGGCGTCCTTCGACTCGCTCTGCTCGCTCAGGACGCCTCGCTCGGGATGAGCGGGGCGGGCCGACAGGCGGCACCACGCGACGTGACCGCCGAGGCACATCTGATCGAGCCACTGCGGATCGTACCCGTGCAGGCGAGCGGGCAGGATCTCGCGTTCCCACGCGCCGGCGGCGGTCTCGAAGCCTTGCAGCTGCTCGAGCACGCGCGCGAGCCCGTCGGCGCCGTAGAGCTGCGCGCCGCCGCGCGCGCGTTGCCACTCGAGGAGGAAGCGCATCAGCGCCGCGGCCGGGACCGGCTCGATCTCCTTGCGCAGGCGCGCGAGCGTCAGGCGATGGATGCGCGCGAGGATGCGGCGATTGCACCACTCGACGTCGCGCAGCGCGTCCGGATCGTCGTGGACCGCGAGCGCGTCACGCAAGGTCGCGGCCGTTCGAACATGTCCCTGCGAGAACGATCCGCGCAGGATCGCGCCGTCGGCTTCGAGCGCGAGCAAGGACTGCAGCACGAGCGCTTCGCGCAAGCCGAGCAGATCGGCGAGCGCGCGCGCGGTGATCGGCCCGCGATGATCGAGGTGCGCGCCGACGACCCGACGCGCGGCGGATTCTTCGTCGAGGAGCTCGGCCCAGGCGGGCGTCGCGAGCGGCGGCGTCGCGATCGCATCGGGCACGAGCGCGCGGATCGCGCCGAGGCGCTCGGTGGCGACCCACGCGCGAGAATCGCCCCACGACAACGACGTCGCGCGCCCGCACGCGGCGAGCGCCTCGATCCACGACGTCGCGCTCCAGCGCGCGATCATCGCGTCGGGCACCATCCACAGCGCGAGCAGCGCGTCGTGCAATTCGTCCGGATCTCGGACGAGCGGCACGACCTCCTCCTCGGCGGCGTTGATCGCCGCCGGATCGAGCGCGGCCGCCTCGACCAGCTCCGCCGCCGACGTGCGGCGCAGGTTGACCGCGCGCGTGCGGCGCTCCTCGAGCGGCGCGTCGTCGAGGTACGCGTACGGGTTCGCGTTGATCAGCTCGTGACACAGCGGCGACGGCTCGACGGTGTCGCGCGCGAGCACCTTGATCTCGCCGCGCTCGATCCCCTCGAGCAGCGCGCGCAGCCCCGCGCCGTCCATCGCCTCGACCATGCAGTCGCGGATCGTCTCGAAGACGAGCGGATGATCGGGGATCTCGCGATCACCGGGGATGTTCTCGAGGCACGCCTGCGCCTGCGGGAACACGACCGACAAGAGATCCGCCGCCTTCATGCGCACGAGGTACGGCGCGACCTTCTTGCCGCCCTTGCGGCGCGGGATCGTCAGCGAGCGGGTCGCGTTCCACCGCCAGCGCACCTCGAACATCGGCGCGTCGAGCAGCGCCTGCGTGAGCACCGGCTCGGCCTGCGACGACGGCAAGAAGCCGAACACGCTGTCGAGCGGGAAGCTGTGCGGCTGGCCGAGCGAGATCACGATGCCGTCGTCGGTCGCGGCGGCCTGCAGCTCGAAGTCGAAGCTGCGGCAGAAGCGCTTGCGCAAGGCGAGCCCCCACGCGCGGTTGATGCGGCCGCCGAGCGGCGCGTGCAGGACGAGCTGCATGCCGCCGGCCTCGTCGAAGAAGCGCTCCGCGATCAGGAGCTTCTTGGTCGGCAGCGCGCCGAGCGACGCGCGACCCGCCGCGAGGTACATGACGAGCTGGCGCGCCGCGACGATCGCCATCGAGACCTCGTTCGCGAGCCACGCGGCGATCTCTTCGTGATCGTCGCCGCGCGCGAAGCGCTCCTCGATCGCGTCGCGCAGCTCGCTGACCTCGTCGGAGAGCTCGCGCGTGCGCGCGGGCGCCTCGCCGAGCCAGAACGGGATCGTCGGCGGTTGGCCGCGCGCGTCCTCGACGATCACGCGGCCCGCCTCGATGCGGCGGATCCGCCACGACGTGTTGCCGAGCTGGAAGATGTCGCCCGCGCTCGACTCGATCGCCCAGTCCTCGTCGACCTCGCCGACCTTGAGCTCCTCGGGCCACTGGACGACCGCGTAGTTGTTGTTGTCGGGGATCGCGCCGCCCGACATGATCGCCGAGAGCTGCGCGCCGCGCCGCGCCTTCACGCGCCCGCCGACGCGATCGCGGAACAGGTGCGCGCCGGTGCGGCCGCGCCGATCGCTCACGCCTTCGCTGAGCATGTGCAGCAGCTGATCGAAGCGCGCGCGATCGAGCTCGGCGTAGGTCGCGGCGCCGCGGACCAGCTCGAACAGCTCGTCTTCGCCGAGCCCGCCTTCCTCGGCGCTCGCGGTCGCGACGATCTGCTGCGCGAGGATGTCGAGCGGCGCGTCGCGCAGGTGCAGCTCGTCGAGGTTGCCCTTGCGCACGCCGCGCACGAGCGACGCGCACTCCATCAATTGATCGCGTGTGAGCGCGAACAAGCGGCCCTTCGGCAGGCCGCCCTTGTGGTGACCGCTGCGGCCGACGCGCTGGAGCAAGGTCGCGAGCGCGCGCGGCGAGCCGAGCTGCACGACCAGATCGACGGCGCCGACGTCGATGCCGAGCTCGAGCGACGCGGTCGCGACCGCGCAGCGCACCGCGCCGCGCTTGAGCTTGTCCTCGGCGTCGAAGCGCAGCTCGCGCGACATCGATCCGTGGTGCGCGACGATCTGATCCTCGCCGAGCCGTTGCTCGAGCGCGGCGGAGACGCGCTCGACGAGCCGCCGCGTGTTGACGAAGACGAGCGTCGTCTTGTGCTCGTGCACCAGCTCGGTGATGCGATCGTAGACGCGGCCCATCTGCTCGTTCGACGCGATCGCGCCGAGCTCGTCGTCGGTGATCTCGATCGCGAGATCGATCGTGCGCTTGTGGCCGCCGTCGACGATGTGGGGCAGCGGACGCGCGGTGCCGACCAGGAGGCGCGCGACGCGCTCGATCGGGCGCTGCGTCGCCGACAACCCCACGCGCACCGGGCCGCGTCCGGTCGTCTGCGTCACGAGGCGATCGAGGCGCTCGAGCGTGAGCGCGAGGTGCGCGCCGCGCTTGTCGCCGGCGATCGCGTGGATCTCGTCGACGATCACGGTGTCGACGGTGGAGAGCGCCGCGCGCCCGCGCCGCGTCGTGAGCAAGATGTAGAGCGACTCGGGCGTGGTGACGAGGATGTGCGGCGGCCGCTTCGCCATCCTCTCGCGCTCGGCCATCGGGGTGTCGCCCGTGCGCACGCCGACTCGAACGTCCGGGATCCGGACACCTTCACGCGCGGCGTGCTCGCTGATCTCCGCGAGCGGCGTCACCAGGTTCTTGTGGATGTCGTTCGAGAGCGCCTTGAGCGGCGAGACGTAGAGGATGTGGGTCGCGTCCGGAAGCGGCGCGCCCGTTCCTTCCAGGCCCCGGCGGATCATCCGATCCATGCACGCGAGGAACGCGGCGAGCGTCTTGCCGGATCCGGTCGGCGCCGCGATCAGCGTGTCCTCGCACGCGTGGATCCGCGGCCAGCCGTCGATCTGCGGCGGAGTCGGCGCGCCGAAACGCGCGCGGAACCACCCCGCGACCAGCGGATGGAAGAGATCGAGCACGTCCGCGGACACGACTTCGGGAGCCTACCTCCGGCCGGACAGCGGAATGAATGTTCAGTCCGCCCGATCGTGTAAGTCACCGACCGGATTGGTCGAGCAGGGACAGATCCCGGGTGTAGTGGTAGCGCAGCTGCGCGTCCGAGTACCGATGCTGGGCGCCGGCCGGACACGCGAGCCGGACGGCCGCCCACGCCCGCCACGTCTCGGAGCGAGGGTCGAACGGATCGCCGGCGCGCGCGAGCGCCTCGCGCGCGGGGCCGCACCCGGTCGCGCAGTCGCACGACTTCACGACCGGCGGCGCGTCGCGCGCAGGTCCGTCGGCGTCGATCACGATCAGCGCGCGCAGCGCGATCCACGGTCCATAGATCGGATGGATCGAGAGCCCGCACGGCGCGAGCTCGGCGAGCCCGGCGCGCTGCGCGAGCGATTGGATCGGCAGCCATCCGGTTTCGCCGCGCACGTGCGCGAAGAAGATCGCGCCGCCGCCCGGTGTCACGGACACCAGCGGCGCGAGCTTCTCTTCACAATACCGATCGAGCGGATCGGCGCCCGCGCGGCGCGCGGCCAAGAAGCGCGGCCACAGCGCGCGCGTGTTGCCGATGATCAGGCCGAGCGCGCGATCGCGATCGAAGCAGGGCAGCGGCGCGTCGGCGCGCGTGATCGCGAGCGGCGCGCACAGATCGAAGCCTGCGTCGGCGGCGCGCGCGGCGATCTGCGCAGCGATCGACAAGGACATCGCGCGGACTATGCCATGCTGATCGCGTGACCGCGCGACTGCACCGCGAACGCGTGATCGGCGCCGAGAAATCACCGTCGCGCTGGTTCGCGATGACGCACGGGATCTACGGCAGCGGCGGCAACTGGCGATCGATCGCGCGCAAGATCATCGAGCGACGGCCCGAGTGGGGCGCGATCCTCGTCGATCTGCGCGGGCACGGTCGATCCGAGCAAGGCGCGCCGCCGCACACGATCGCGGCGTGCGCCGACGATCTGCGCGCGTGCCTCGACGAAGAAGTCGGGGAGGGCGGCGTCGAGGTCGTCGCGGGCCACAGCTTCGGCGGCAAGTGCGTGCTCGCCCTGCGAAAGACGATGCAAACCCAGCAGACGTGGGTGCTCGACTCGACGCCGAGCGCGCGCCCCGGCATGTGGGAGCGTCCCGACAACGACGTGCGCTACGTCTGGGACGCCATGCGCGAGCTACCCAAGAGCTGGCCCAAGCGCGACGACTTCATCGCGGCGCTGATCGCGCGCGGTCACTCGAAGACGCTCGCGCAATGGCTCGCGATGAGCCTGCACCCGAACGCCGAGCACCGCGTCACGCTCGCGCTCGATCTCGACGCCGTGAAGGCGATGCTCCTCGACTACTACGCGATCGATCTGTGGAGCGCCGTCGAGGACGATCGTCTCCCCGGCGACGTGCACGTGGTCGTCGCCGAGCGATCCGACACCGTCAGCGGCGCGGATCGCGCGCGCCTCGCCGCGGAGCCGCCGGAGCGCCGCGTCTACACGCACATCATCGAAGGTGCGGGCCACTGGCTCCACCTCGACGCGCCCGCCGCCGTGATCGAGCTGATCGCTACTTCACTGCCGCGCTGACGGCGGTCGCGGGCGCGGCCGAATCTTCGACGAGCGCCCCGATGAACTGCTCCGCCCACGCGCTCGCGGTCGTGCGGTGCACGATCGCGCGCAGCCGCCGATGACGGCTGCGCCGCTCCTCGAGCGGCATCTCGAGCGCTCGCGCGAGATCGGCCGCCATGCCGTCGCGGTGATACGGGTTCGTGAGCAGCGCGTCGCGCATCTCCTCGCTCGCGCCCGCGAACTTCGACAACAACAAGACGCCGGGATTGGCGTCGTCCTGCGACGCGACGAACTCCTTCGCGACCAGGTTCATGCCGTCGCGCAGCGGCGTGACCATCGCGACGTCGGCGATCCGATAGAGCTGGGCGAGCGTGCGGTGCTCGTACGATCGATACAAATATCGCACCGGGACCCAGTCGGCCTCGCCGTACTCGCCGTTGATCCGCCCGACGACGTTCTCGACGCGCTGCCGCAGCTCCGCGTACTCGGGCACGTCCGACCGCGACGGCACCGAGACCTGCACGAACGACGCGCGCCCGCGCCAGCCGGGGTTGATCTCGAGCATGCGCGCGAACGCCTCGAGCCGCTCGGGGATGCCCTTCGAGTAGTCGAGGCGATCGACGCCCAGGACGAGCTTGCGATCGCGCAGCGACGCGCGCAGCCGCGCGACGTCGTCGACGTCTCCGTCGCCGGCCGCGTCCTCGAACGTCGAAGGATCGATCCCGACCGGGAACACGCCGAGCCGCGTCCCGCGCAGGTCGGCGACGCCCGACGCGAAGTTGTCGCGCCAGCGCGCGGTCTGGAAGCCGATCACGTCGTACGCGAGCATGCCGTCGATCAATTCGCCGGCCCACGGACAGGTCTCGAAGTCGTCGCGCGGCGGGAACGGCACGTGGAGGAAGAGGCCGATCGGTCCGTCGTGGCCGCGGCGCCGCAGCTCGCGCGCGGCGAGCAGGAGCTGATAGTCGTGCACCCACACCGTCGAGCTCGGGCTCGCGACCTCGTGCACCAAGCGCGCGTACGCGGCGTTCGCGTCGCGATACGCCTGCCATTCGTCGTCGACGAAGCGCGCGCGCCACTGGAAGCCGTGCAAGAGCGGCCACAAGCCGCGGTTGCAGAAGCCGCCGTAGTAGGTGCGCCGCCATCCGGGCGGATAGTCGAACTGCGCGCGCGACGGATCGTCCGGATCGGGGCGCACGATCAGCCCGGGCTCGCGCTCTTGTCCGCTCCACCCGAGCCACAAGCCGCCGTGTCGCGCGAGCGCGGGCGCGATCGCCGAGACGAGCCCGCCGACCTCGCGCGTGCGCCCGCCCGACGACACCGGCAGGCGATTCGACACGACCAGCAGGCGATCGCGCGGTCCGATCGTCGGCGCGCGCGACGACGTCGTCTCCGGCGGGCGATCGCCTTCGTCGAGCCGTCCACGCCGCGCGCGCGCGATGTAGCCGAGCAGCGCGCGCACCTCCGACGGACCCGCGAGCCACACGCTCGCCGCGGTCGGTCGCTCGGCGCCGACGATCACGCCGACGTCGTCGGCGCGGAGGCTCTTGAACATGTCCTCGTCGCTGTAGTCGTCGCCGATCGCGATCACGCGCACGTCCGGCGTGGTGCGCCGCACCCACGCGACCGCGGTGCCCTTGTGATCGAGGCGATGCCGCACCTCGATCATCTCCGCGCCGGGCATGCGCTCGAAGTCGGGGTGGGTCTCGAGCCATTCATCGATCGCGAGATCGATCGCGTGGAGCAGCGTCTCGCGCACCGGCGACGGCACGACGCGATAGTGCAGATCGACCGAGCACTGCTTGCGCTCGACGATCGCGCCCGGGGTGCCGCCGGCGATCGCGCGCATCGCGCCCTCGAGCTCGTCGAGCTCCGGCGTGCGCGCGAGGACCTCGACCCACGCGCCCGCGTCCCATCGCCACGCGCCGTGCTCCGCGAAGTACGTGAGCTCGGGCGCACGCGCGGTGAGGTCCGTGATCATCGCGTGAGGCCGGCCGGTGACGACGACGACGCGGCTGGTCTCGTGCAGCTCGCGCAGGAGCGCGAGCGCCTCGTCGTCGATCGTCGCCTCGTCGGGCGTCGGCGCGAACGGGATCAGCGTGCCGTCGAGATCGACGAGGATCCCGAGGTCCGGGGTCTTGGCAAAGGTCGACCAATCGATACGCATCGGAGGACCGATCGCCGCCTCGTGACCGCGACCGATATCTCCGTTTAGCAACCGACCTTGTCGTGTCAAGGTCGTCGACGGGAGCGAAGTCTCTTCTCGATCGGACCGTGCGCTGGCGCTACAGTCTTCGGCGGGGAATGGAGGAGGTGCACGATGAGGGCATCGGTCCTTTTGATCGTGGGGGCGTTGGTCGGAGGGTGTGCGTTGCCACCGGCGGAGGACGCCGCGATGGCGCCCGCGCACCCGGTCGCGAACGGGTGGCGGCCCGACGTGCGTCGCGCCGGATGACGTGCGGTGGATGTTGATCGGCTCGGTGCGCTACGCGCGGAGCCGCATCGGCTACGACCGCGTCGTCGCGGCGCCGTAGCGTTACTTGCCCGCGGGCTCGTCTTCGTCGGATCCGGCGGCGCCACCGTCGGGCGAGGGCGTCCCCGCGTCGGCGCCCGCAGGCGGAGGCGGCAGCTCGCGCGGCGGCAACAGCTCGGGCTCGACGTCGACCGACGCGGCCATGAAGATCGCGGCGTCGAGCTTGCGGAAGCCGCGCTTCTTGTACCACTGCAGCGCGTTCTCGTTGTTCTCGGCGACCTCGAGCACGAGGTGGGTCAGGCCGCGCACGCGCGCGAGGTGGTGCAGCTGTTCGAGCACGAACGATCCGACGCCGCGCCCGTTCCAGTCGGGATGGACCGCGAGCTCGTCGACGAACAGCGGCCGCATCTCGCGCTTCTCGAAGTAGCGCGGGTTGATCCAGTTGTCGCTGCCGGTGACCTCGTAGCTGACCTCGGCGTACGCGACGATCGCGCCGTCGACCGAGAACAAGAGCTGCTCGGTGCCTTCGTCGTCGTAGACCTCGTCGAAGCGCTGCTTCGAGCGCGGCCGCTGGTACTCGACCGTCTCCATGTTGACGTGACGGAAGGCGACCTTGAGGAAGTCCCACGCGCGGTTGAGGTCGCGGCGGTGCAGGCGCTTGACCTCGATGGTCGGGCCCGCCTCCTTCTTCTTCTTCCGCCGCGCCTTCTTCTCGGCCATCGCGGCGGTCATCTAATCACGTTTCACGATCCGACGCGCGCGACGAGCTCGCTCACCTGCTCGATGAACGCGGCGCGATGATGGCGCTCGAACTCGGTCCAGGTCGTGAACGTCGTCGGGTCGGTGACGCGGTCGACGAAGATCTTGCCGTCGAGGTGATCGACCTCGTGCTGGTACGTGCCCGCCTTCAAGCCGTGCACGATCTCGTCGATCGCGTTGCCGTGGCGATCCCACGCCTGCACGCGGAGGTGCACGGCGCGCTTCACCATGCCGCGCAGGTTCGGCACGCTGAGGCAGCCCTCGTAGTTGTCGAACAGCTCGTCGCCCTGCGGCGTGAGGATCGGGTTGACGAGGATCGTCAGAGGGATCTGCGGCTTGTACGGGTAGCGCGGGTTGTTGCGGACCTCGACCGCCGCGATCCGGATCGGCTCGTAGACCTGGATCGCGGCGAGGCCGGCGCCGTCGGCGTCGCGCATGGTGTCGACGAGGTCGTCGATGAACTGCTGCATCGCGGGGGACGCGAGCTCCTCGCGCGTGACCTCGCGCGCGCGCTGGCGCAGCACCGGGTGACCGATCTGGGCGATCTTGCGGATGGCCATCGTCGGGAGCTTACGGGATGTAGTACGCGACGTCGACGTCGACCCCGTCGCCGGCCGCGTTGGGGACCACCGACAAGGATCGGATCAGGCGCGGATCATGAGCAAAGCGCGAGCGCTTGCGCAGGATCAATCCCGAGATCAGGCCCCGGATCCCGGCGTGGATCTCGATCCGCTCGGCGAGCTTGTTCTCCACCAACTGCTCGGCGTCATCGCACTCCGCCGCGTTCCAACACAGCGACGCGACGGACAGCAGCCCGTGGATGTTGGTCACGTCGCTCATGTTCTCGATCACGAATCGCGCGTATTCGAGGAGCGTGTCGGACATCTTCGGAAGCGCCGCCGCGCGGTTCATCTCGTCGAACGAGCGCCGGCGGGCGTTGCGCGCGGCGCGCTTCTCGCGCTTCACTTCGAGGCGGCGGCGATTCTTGCTCGATCCCACCCGCGATCGATCGCAGGTCAGCCTGACAAGTCGACCGGGATCGCGTCGGCGAGCGCGATGCCGCGGCGATCGATCGACGCGCGGTACGCGATCACCTCGACTCCGCGCTTCGCAGCCGCTCGGAGCGCGGCTCCGTAGGTCGGATCGATCTCGTCGGCGGGGCGGACGCGCGTCACGCCCGCGCGCGCGACGCAGAAGAGGAGCACGGCGCGATCGCCCTTGCTTCGCAGCTTCGCGAGCTCGCCGACATGACGCGCGCCGCGATCGGTGACGCTGTCGGGGAACGCGGCGGCGCCGCGGCCGCCGTCCATCGTCGCGCACTTCACCTCGACCCACGTGCGCTTGTCGCCTTCGAGCAAGAAGTCGATCCGGCTCGCGCCGATCTTCACCTCGCGCCTGATCTGATCGTAGCGGCCGAGCTCCGCGATGCTTCTCGTCGCGATCGCCTCGGCGACGATCTGGTTCGCGCGCGCCGTGTTGACGGAGACCAGCGCGCCGTCGATCTCTGCGAGCTCCCACGTCCACGCGAGCTTGCGCTTGGCGTTGTCGGATCGCGACAACCACAAGCGCGCGCCCGGCTCCGCGCACGTGCGCATCGAGCCCGGGTTCGCGCAGTGCGCGGTGACGACCTCGCCGCCGCGCAGCGCGACGTCGGCGAAGAAGCGCTTGTAGCGGGAGACCAGGCGGCCGGCGACCAGCGGCGGGAAGCGCATCAGTACATGCAGCTCGAGATGTCGGGATCGACCTCGAAGACGTTCCGGAAGTACGGCGGATCGAGGACCGACACGCGATGCGCGAGGTTGCGGACGTCGGCGCACTCGCCGCGCTTCGCGTACGCGCGCGCGTCGTCGGTCATCACGCGCACGTCGGTCGTGTTCGCGTGCGACGGCTCGGGCGCCGGCACGTCGGCCGGCGGCGTGACCGACTCCGGTTGCACGTCGCCCGCGATCTGCAGCGCGAGCCCGACGACGCCGACCGCGAGCAGCGATCCGCCGATCAACTTGTTCGTCTCGATGTCGTGGTTGGGCGCCGGGCAGTGATCGAGCGGGTTGTCACAGGTCGTCGCGGTCGTGCGCAGCATGTAGATGCCGGCGCCGACGAGCGCAGCGTTGCCCGCGTACGAGGCCGCCCGGTACTCGCCTCGGATGACGCATCCGCTCGCCAAGACGGCGACGAGCAGCGTGGACGTTGTGCGATGGATCATGGCTCGCCTCCTCGCGCGAAACGCATGATAGCGCTCGCGTTCCCCGGTGTCCTTCTCGGTCGCGCCAGCGGACAGCAGGTGCCAGGGGCGTTTCGCCCGATTTGTTTTGCAAAGCGCGCCAGCCTGTCGCTATTTTGCCGCCACCAACCGCTTTCTTATCACCAGGACAATCATGCGCATCACTCGTGCACTCCCCCTCATGTTCGCAGCGGTCGCCATGATCGCCTGCGGCAGCAGCAAGAAGACCGGCACGCCGGACGCCAAAGGCAGCGGCTCGATCGATGCCCCCGGCGGCACCGTCGACGCCCCCGGCGGCACGCCCGACGCGGCCGCTGCGGTGACCGTCGATTGGAATGCGGCCGTCTGCTCGCAGCAGACGGCCTGCGCGCTCTCGGGCGACGAGTGCCTCTCGGACGGAACGAGCCAGAGCGGCTTCTGCGGCACCCAGTGCGGCCCGACGACGCAGACCATGACGCCGGGCACGGACTACGACACGAACTGCTCGAGCCACTACAAGGGGACCGGCGGTACGCCGGCGTGCCTCTTCTATAGCGGGACCGGCACCAACGGCGATCAGCCGCCCTTCACCTGGTACTGCGCGGTCGCGTGCGGCACGTACATGAACATGAACTTGGGTACGTGTCCGACGGGTCTGACCTGCAAGAACTTCTCGGGCCAGACCTACGGCGCCTGCCAGCCGTGATCTGAACGTCGCGCAACACGTGCGATGATCGAGCGGGCCTAGCGCCCGCTCGATTCGTTTTCGGAGGTCGGATGCGGTTGGTGGTCGTTCTCGTTGGATGTGCTGCGTGCTCGGTCAAGGATCCGTTGTTCTGCGAGCTGCCGGATCACCCCTGCTTGGATCCGGCTCGACCCTTCTGCGATGAGAGCGCGGCATATCCGGCGTCCGAAGGCATTCGCAAGACATGCATCCCGTCGCCTTTCGACGCGGCGGTGGTCGATGCGAAGCCTCGAGTGTGCGCGCCGAACCAGAAGATCTGCTCGGCCGGCGCGTACACCGAGTGCGATGGAACCGGCCAGATCGCCGCGTCACTGACGTGCGGCCCGCTCGGCTGCAACGCAGGAAGCACCGCGTGTGTCGACATCGATCCATCGAACAAGCTTGCGGCGCAGCTCGACATGACGCCGGGGGCGCCGACCGTGGTGCTGACCGGCGCGGCGACGATCGATACCGACAACGCGACGGTGACCAACGGTGACGGCATGGCGATCGCGGTTCCGACCGCGTCCGTCACGCAGAATGGTGGGTTGCCGAGTATCACTGTCTTTCGATTCAAGGCGCTCGATGTCGAGGACGTAACCGTCACCGGCACGAATGCGATCGCGATCGTCGCCGACGGGGACGTCATCATCCGCGGCCACATGGACGTGTCATCCAGGCATGCGGGCCTCCCATTCTACGAACCGCTGGGAGGACCGGGCGCAATGACCGCCGCGGATCCATGCCAAGGAACTCAGGGCACCGGCAAAGGTGGCAGTGGTGGTGGCGGTCGATTCTACGCCGGCGCGAAAGGCGGCGACGGTGGTGGCAGTGGCGGAGCGATGGGCGGTTCGACCTACTTGACGCCGTTGAACGAGCCGCTCGTCGGCGGATGCGGCGGCGGCCATGGCACCGGCGATACGCTCGCGCTGGCCGGAGTCGGCGGAGGTGCGTTTCAGATCTCGAGTCGCACGCGCATCACGTTGCAGAGCACCGCGGTGATCGATGCCGGTGGTGGCGGTGGATACGCGTCGGGGTCGATCGCTGTCGGTGGCGCGGGCGGTGGCGCAGGTGGTGCGATCCTCCTCGAGGCTCCACAGGTTGATGTCTCCGTCAGCGGCGCGGTCATGGCTGCCCGGGGAGGCGGCGGTGCGAGCTCGGCGGGACAGAATTCGGCGGCGACTCCGATGCCCGGCCAAGACGGAGACGCGAGCGCGAAGATCGCCGCCGGCGGATCGTGCTCGGGCTGCGCATCGGGCGGTGAAGGTCAGGAGCTCGTGTGGGCGCCAAACGGCGGCACATTATCTGGGCCGCTTCCTGGCAGCGCCGGTGCCGTGTGCGGTGGAGGTGGTGGCGGCGCGACGGGCGTCGTCGTTCTCAGGACGGAGAGCGGTGCGCCGACGATCAAGGCCACCATCTACGCGTGGCTGACGTTGTCGAAGATTGCGACGCGCGATCGAACGAAGTAGCAGACGTCGCGATGGACCCAGACGCGGAATGAATGTTCATTCCGCTTGGGGCCGGGGCGGAAGCGCGGCGCCGAGTGGGACGATCAGGCGGCGTGGGGCGCGAGCGCGGTGCGCCAGGCGGAGGGGTCGCGGAAGTAGAAGCCGACGTCCGAGCCGTCGTGGAGGCGGAGGACGACGTGGGACTTGCCGGCGGAGATGCCGCCGAGGAAGACCTTCTCGTCGCGGACGGAGGCGATCGAGGAGCGAGGGATCTCGATCGGGGTGCCGAAGGCGCCGCGGAAGATCAGGCGGCGATCGGTGAGCGCGGCGGTGCCGAGGCCGCGGACGCGCGAGCCATTCGTCGATCCTCGATACGTCGCGCGCTCGGGGCCGAGGATGATCTTCTCGCCGGACGCGGAGAGCTCCTCGCGCATGCGATCGGCGCGGCGGCGCATCGCGCGGAAGATCAGGATCCACACGGTCGCGTTGATCGCGGCGACGCCGACGACGATCGCGGTGACCATCAAGATGATCTGGGTGGAGGTCATGGCGGTGCGAAGCGGACGCGATCGCGGAGCGCGGACCAGGCGGCGGCGCCGGCGATCGAGCCGAGGGAGAGCAGCTCGTCGACGTGCGACCACGCGGGATCGTCGACGGGGAGCGCGCGGCCGGCGGCGGCGGCGGCGAGCACGCGCGCGCCGATGTGATCGCGATCGGCGAGGAGCGGCGTGAGCGCGCGGGAGAAGGCGGGGTCGCGCACGCGGAGCTCGGCGATCGCGGAGACGATGTGATCGGCCCAGCCGTCGGTGCGATCGAGCGCGCGCGCGAGCGGCGCGACCAGGCCGCGATCGCCGCAGAAGAGGCGCGCGAGGATCACGAGCGCTTGCGCCTCGGCCTCGCCGCCCTGCTCGACGATCGTGAAGAGCTCGGTCGCGAGCTCGCGGCCGCCGTCGGGCGGGACGCTGAAGCCGTAGCCGTGCTCGTCGGGATCGTGGGCGGCGACCAGCGCGACGACCGGCAGCGCCGCGGGCGCGGCCGCGACCAGGTTCGCGCACGTCGCGAGCCCGGCCTCGCTGCCGAAGAGCGCGTCGCCGAGGACGTCCATCATGACCGAGTCGGGGAGGAGCTCGGCGCCGTGCTCCGAATCGAGCGCGGCGATCGCGGAGTTGACGAGGGTCGAGACCGTGCGCGTGCCGAGGTCACCGGCGATCAGCGCGAGCGCGGCGCCGCGCCCGGTCGTCGCGTCGCCGCGGCGCGCGACCGCGGTGACGCGCGCGAGCTCGCCGCGATCGACGAGCGCGCGGGCGGCGCGCGCGGCGACCTCCGGCTCCGGATCGTCGAGGCGGCGCGCGAGCGCGTCGGTCGCGGCGTCGCCGTCGAGCCACGCGACCGCGGCGACCGCGAGGCCGCGCACGCCGCCGTCGGCGTCCTCGAGCGCGCGCAAGAGCGATGCAGCGCCGCCGTCGATCGGCGTGCGGCCCGCGAGATCGAGCGCGATCGCGCGATCGTCGGGGCCGCCGGCGTTCAAGGCCTCGAACAGCGCGCCGAGCGGCGCGGTCGACGCACCGGCGATCAAGCCGTCGAGGAACGGACCGAAGACGAGCTCGGGCATGTCGGCGAGGATCGCGTCTTGGTACGGCGCGAAACGCGCCGGCTCTTGCGGCGCGCCGTAGCCGAGCAACATCGCGCAGGTCTCGACCACGCGACGCGCGGGCAGGCTCGCCCACTTGTCTTGATCGGGCACCGCGCGCGGGCGCGCGAGATCGCGCACCTCGTCGAGGAACGATGCGCCGGCGCGCGGATCGCGGATCTTCGCGATCGTCTCGCGCAAGACCCGCGCGGCGCGCTCGCGCACGCGCGCGCCGAGCGGCGCCGCGACCTTCGCGATCGGACCGAGCGCGCGCCCGACCTCGTGCAAGAGCGGCCCCGGCGACGACGGATCGAGGAGCGCGAGCAGGCGATCGACGAGCTCGGTCGCGATCGGCCGATCCCACGCCTGCGACGTCCACCCGAGCGCGCGCCCGGCCTGCACGAGCGCGAGGTGCAGGCGCGCTTCGTCGCGCCCGGGCGAAGAAGCGAGGCGTGCGAGCTCCGCTTCGGCGGCCGGGGCGTCGAGCGCGGACACCGCGCACGCGATCGCGAGATCCGCGCGCGGCGAGAACCGCCAGCGATCGAGCGCGCCCGAGATCCGCCCCTCCGACGAGAACATCGGCGCGCACAAGAGCGCGGCGACGTCGTCGCTGATCGGCGCGAAGTGGCGCGCCGCGATCGGCCGGAACAAGGGCCCGCGCAGCCACGCGTCCTCGGCGTCGGAGCGCACCGACGCGACCGCGCGCGCGAGCGGATCGCACAAGTACGCGGCGAGGCGATCGGGCGCGTCCTCGGGCGTGTCGGTGCCGAGCGCCTGCGCGAGCAGCGGGAGGAGCTCGGCGCGCGCGCCGCCTTCGGACGTGAGCGCGAGGTGTCGCCGGATCGCGGCGCGTGTGATCGTCATGCGAGGAATCCCATCTCCGCGTACTCGAGCTGCGCCGCCTTCAAGAGGTGCTCTTGCTTGATCGGCGTGCCCTCCGCGGCGGCCGCGGTGGCCGCGCGCACGAGGGCGTTCATGATGTTGCCGCCCGCGAGCGGGAACCGCTGCGCGAGCACCTTCCAGTCGATGTCGTGCGAGAGCTGCGCTTCTTTCGGCACCATGCCGGCCCAGAGCTGCGCGCGCTGGCCTTCGTCGGGCGCGGGGAAGCGGATGCGGAAGCGGATGCGCCGGCGGAACGCGGGATCGATCGCGGTCTCGCTGTTGGTCGTCATCACGACCACGCCCTCGTGCGACTCCATGCGCTGCAAGAGGTAGTTGACCTCGAGGTTCGCGAAGCGATCGTGCGACGACTTGACCTCGGTGCGCTTGGCGAACAGCGAGTCGGCCTCGTCGAAGAGCAGCATGACCTGACCGCGCGACGCCTCGTCGAAGACGCGGCCGAGGTTCTTCTCGGTCTCGCCGATGTACTTGTTGACGACCTGCGAGAGATCGATCCGATACAGCTCGAGGCCGAGCTCCTTCGAGAGCAGCGAGCAGATCATCGTCTTGCCGGTACCGGGCGGGCCGCTGAACAAGGCGGACAACCCGCGGCCGTACGGCAGCTTGCGATCGAAGCCCCACTTCGAGAACACCTGCCCGCTGTGCGCGGCGTAGTTCAAGAACTCGAAGACCGGGTTCATGACGTCGTCGGGGAGGATCACGTCGTTCCACTCGAGCGTCGTGCGCACGACGGTGGCGAGGCCGCCGAGCCGGTGCGCGAGCCGTCCGCGGATCACCTCGACGATGTTCGCCTCGGTGACCTCGCCGCCGCGCTGGTGGATCGTGTCGAGGCGGCCGAGCTCGTCGGCGGTCTCCTTGATCGACGCGCACGCGATCGAGTAGCGCTTCACGATCGACGCGAGCGACAGCCCGGGCGCGAGGTGGAGCGACGGCGGCAGGTGACGGATCCACAGCTTGCGCTGCGTCTCGGTGTCGGGGAACGGCAGGTGGAGCTCGATCGGGATGCGACCCACGCGCGAGGACCAAGGCGCCGACTTCTCACCGACGAGCGCGAGCGGTCCCGGGAACGAGCGCAACAGATCGGTGAGGTGCTTCCACAGCCACGCCTGGCCTTCGCCGTCGGCCCACGCGTGCACGTGATCGATCACGAGCACCGCGTTCTGCAGGCGCGCCTCGCGCAGGAGCGGCTCGAGCTCGGCGAGCAGGCCGCGCGGCTCGGTCGGGACCTCGGCGAGATCCGCGATCACGAGCGGGCGATCGAGCGCGCGCGCGGCGGCGCCCGCGACCGACTTGCGGCCGACGCCGGGCGGACCGATCAGCTCGACGACCTGATCGCGCCGCGCGAGCGCGCGCGCGGCGCGATCGACGATCGATCGATCCGGAAGCAAGAGCTCGACGCCGGCCATCGGCATCGCGACGTAGCGTCCGGCGGCGCCGAGCACCGAGCGCGGCGGCGCGATCAAGCCTTCGATGTAATCGAGGACGCGCGGCGTGAGGCGCGCGCGCTTGTAGACGAGCGGCGCCTCGGGCGCCCAGCCGGGACCGGTGGCGAGATCGACGAGCCCGCCCGCGACCAGCGGCGCGTCGGGGATCAGGCGCAGGCGGACGTCTTCGGCGTGGATCGCGACGTCGTCGGAGATCAGCGCGATCAAGAAGGCGACGTCGGCCTGCAGCGGCTCGTCGCGATCGGTCTTCGACGCGTACGGGTTGAACGCGGCGCCGCGCTCGATCACCGCGAGCATGCCGACGATCGCGACGTCGATCGCGGTCAGCTCGAAGCGCTCGCGCAGGAGCTCGAGCGGCAGCGGCACGCCGAGCTTGCGCGCGTAGAGCGCGCGCGCCGCGATCTCCTTCGTGCGCTCGGTGATGCGCGCGTCGAGCGCGGCGAGCCCGGGCAGCTCGCGCACCGCCTTCGCGCGCTCGGCGGCGGTGATCACCGCGCGATTCGCGCCGTGCTTGCGCAGCTGCTGCAAGCGATCGACCGCCATCGCGACCACCGACGCGAGATCGTCGAGGTGCTCGTGCGCATCCGAGTAACCGGGCGCGAGCTCCGTGGGTCGCACGCTCATCGCGATGACTGTATCTCCGTTAGCGCCGCTTCGGCCAAGTCGGCGAGCTCGGACGCGCCGAGCCGGCGCAAGACCGTGGCGAGCTCTGCGATGACCTCGGATGCGCCGGGCGGCAGGCGCGCCTCGGCGAGCCCGGTCAGGATCGCTTCGGTGACGTCGGCGAGCAGCGGGACGTCGCGCGCCGAGGCGCCGAGATCGAGCGCGGCCTCGAGGTGGCGCAATTGCTCGAGCGGCGCGTCGGAGAGGCGCATCAAGCGGAGGCGCCCGCGGACCGCGAGCTCGCGGCGCGCGGCGCTCTCGGGCAGCGCGGTCGCGGCGTCGGCGGCGGCGCGCGCGAGCTCGAGCGCATCTCCGGACGCGAGGTGCACGGCGGCCTCGGCGAGCATGCCGCGCACGCGCGCGGCGAGCTCGTGCAGATCGTGGGCGGCGGCGTCGTCGGCGATCGCGGGCGCGAGCGCGGCGAGATCCGCCCAGCGCGACGCCGCGGCGTAGCCGACCAGCGGCATCGCGGCGGCCCGCGCGGCCTCGACGGGGCGCTTGGCGAGCCGATAGAAGTCGCGCGCGAACCAGAAGCAGGTCGCGGCGGCGTCGGCGTGGCCTTCGCCGAGATCGACCAGCCCGAGCTCGACGAGGATCGCGGCGGTGAGCGTCGGCATCGCGAGGCGCGCGGCGCGCTCGCGCGCGCGATCGAGCGCCTGGCGCGCGGCGCCGAACCGTCCGCGCGCGCGCTCCGCCATGCCGAGCACCAGATCCGCGGCCGGCAACAAGCGGCGGCGATCGGCCTCGGGCGCGTGCGCCGCGCGATCGCTCGCGAGCTCCGCCGCGCGCGCCGCGGAGTCGGGACCTTCGCCGGCTTGGATCAGGCTCGCGCCGAGGACGAGCATGGTCTCGGCGGCGGCGACCGGATCGTCCTCGCGCGACGCCAGCGCCGCCGCTTGATGTGCGCGACGCACCGAGTCGGCGTTCAGCCCGATCCCGAGGTCTTCGGCGACGTGCTCGAGTAGGAGCCGCGTCGCGGTCTCGTACTCGCCGCCGCGGCCCAGCACCGCGATACGACTGCGCAAAGCGGCGATCCGCACCAGCGCTGCTCCGGAGTCGGACCCCATGTCCCGAAGATACCGCGGTCGGGAAGCCGAACGACAGTCGGGCCGTACTACGATGGCTCCGATGTCCTTGGGAGAGCTGCATCTTGCGGTCGAACGCGCCGAACGGGAGCCCATCCTCGGGCACCGCGTGGAGCCGGTCCGCGCGCGGATCGACGAAGCCGCGCAGCTCGTGACCGCCGACTCCGATCCGGCGCTGCAAGCGCGCATCTTGCTGCGCGTCGCCGCGCTGAAGATGGTCGAGATGGACTTCGAAGCGGCCGACAAGGCGCTCGAGCGCGCGGGCGCGCTCTGCGACGAGCCCAGCCTGCGCTTCTTGGGTGGCGTGCGCGCGTGTCGCGTCGCGATCCGCCGCGGCGAGCGCGATCGTCCGGCGGCGCTCTTGATCGGCACCGCGACGCGGCTCGACGCGATCGCCGACGACACCGCGGCGTGGCGCGACGTCGCCGTCGAGATCGCGCTCGGGATCGCGGAGCTCGAGCTGCACGCCGACGAGCCGGATGCGTCGGCGTTCGACGGTCTCGACGAGATTCCGGACGAGCACGTCGACGCCGCGTTCACCGCGCACCAGCTGCGCGCGACGCACTTGATCATGATCGGTCAGGGCGAGCAGGCCGCGCACGCGCTGCGCGCCGCGCTCAAGATCGCCGTCGCGTGCGCGTCGCCCGAGGACGAGGTCGAGATGCGGCTCGCGCTCGCCGGCGTGCTCGTCGAGCGCGGCGACACGATCGGCCTCGA
>DATJIA010000285.1:0-9422 GCA_035493675.1 Kofleriaceae bacterium
ATAGCAGCACGAGAGATCGGTCTGGCAGGCGGCGAGCGGCGTGTCGGGGTGCGCGGCTTCGCTGTGGCCCCAGGAGCAGACGGCGCCGTGCGAGCCGTCGGTGCGCGAGCCGCCGGGCGGCGGGTCCTTCTTCTGCGAATCGGTGTGCGAGCAGGCGGCGGCGACGAAGAGGATCAAGGCGAAGCGCATGCGGATCCAACGCGCGACCGTCGCGCGGGCTTACTTCGAAGCGGACAGATTCTTGATGAACGGGATCACCTTGCGCTGCGCGACCTCCTCGGCGACCGCGAGCACGCAGTCGCGGATGCCGCCGGCGACGAGCGTGTCCGACGTGCCGGTCTCGGCCATGCCGCTGCCCTTCGCGGTCGCCGCCTTGGTCGCTTCCCAGCGCTCGTTGCCGTCGCTGCCGTCCCATGGCGCGATGCGGATCGCGACCGTGCAGTCGATCGTCGTCTTGTTGCCCTTGGTCGAGATCTTGATCTCCGCGACGGTCGCGCCGACGAAGTACGCCTTGGTGCCGGCGCGCGAGAGATCGTTGTGCGTCGGGCTGCCGCCGCCGGGCCATTCGACCGCGTAGCTGCTGTGCTTGACCACGCCGCGCACGACGCCGGCGAGCCGCTTCTCGAGATCGGGCGGACCCTTGTGCGTGGTGTCGACGGCGCCGCCGACGTTGACGAACACCGCGGGGCCGTTGCCGGACGGCTCGTTCGCGAGCGCGTCGAGCGCGTCCTTCGCCTTCTGCGCGGCCTCGCGGACCTTCGCGTCGCGATCGGACTTCGCGGCCTGCGCGAGCGCGCGCATCGCGAGCGCGCGGGTCGACGACGGCGTGGTCTCGTCGACGATCTTGCCGAGCGCGAGCGCGGCGACGCGACGGATCGTCGGCTCCTCGTCCTTGATCAGCGCGGTCGCGAGCGCGGCGACCGCCTTCGCCTCGCGGCTCTTCGACAGGTTGATCGCGGCGGCGAGGCGCACCTTGTAGCTCTCGCCGTGCGCGAGCTGATCGATCTGCGGATCGAGCTCGTCGGCGCGTGCGCGCGCGGCGGTCGCAGCGACGAGCGCGACGGCCACGAGCACGCCCCGACGCATCGAACGAAGCTTAACACGCGCGAGCGTGAGGACTCGCCGCGCGCGCGCCGCTTACGTCGGCGTCGCGGGTGCGCGGTCTGCTACATTGGCGACGTGGGTTGGCTCGACAGCTTCCTCGTCGTCGGTGCAATGGCGCGTGAGACCGTGCCGTCGCTGGTCGACGCGGCGCGCGGCCGGTTGACGCGTGAGACCATCGACGAGCGCACGCATCGCTTCGGCCGCTACGTGATCGAGCGGCTCGGCATCCAGCTCCACGTCGAGGGGGTCGAGCGTGTGCCGCCGGGACGCGCGTACGTCTACATGTCGAACCACCAGAGCCACCTCGACATCCCCGTCCTCTACGCGACGCTGCCGTCGCCGACGATCCGGATGGTCGGCAAGAAGGAGCTGTTCGACATCCCGGTGTGGGGACCGGCGCTGCGCGCGGCGGAGTTCATCGAGATCGACCGCGGCGATCGCGAGCAGGCGATCGGCGCGATGAAGCGCGCGGCGGAGCTCGTCGAGGACGGCGTGTCGATGTACCTCGCGCCCGAGGGCACGCGCTCGCGCGACGGTCGGTTGTCGCCGCTCAAGAAGGGCGGCTTCCACCTCGCGGTCGGCACCGGCGCGCCGATCGTGCCGGTCGCGATCCGCGGAACGATCGACGTCCTCGCGCGCGGGACGAAGAAGATGCACACCGGGATGCCGGTGGTCGTGATCATCGGCGATCCGATCGAGGTCGACGGCCGCACGCCGCAAGATCTGCGTGAGGAGGTCGGGCGCTGGCTCAAGATCCACGTCGAGGACGAAGCCCCCTCCCCCGGTAGGGCTATCGTCCCGTGAATTTCGGCGCGCGCTTCTCGAGGAGCGCCGCGATTCCTTCTTGCGCGTCAGCGGTCGCGAGCGTGATCGCCTGCGGCGTCGATTCGGCGCGCGCTCCGGCGCGCACGTCCCAGCCGAGCCCGCGATAGAACGTGCGCTTGGTCAGGCGCAGCGCGGTCGGCGCGTTGTCGGCGATCGTGCGCGCGAGGGCCATCGCGCGCGGCAGCACCTGATCGTCGGCGACCGCCTCGAGCAAGATGCCGAGGCGCGCGGCCTCCTCGCCGTCGACGAGCCGCGCGGTGAAGAGCATCTCCGCCGCGCGCTGCGCGCCCACGATCCGCGGCAGCAGGTACGAGATCGCGAGGCCCGGGTGCAGGCCGAGCTTCGCGAAGTTGGCGCCGTACTTCGCCTTGGCCGCGCCGATCCGCAGATCGCACACGAGCGCGAGGCCGAAGCCGCCGCCGACGGTGTGCCCGTTGCACGCGGCGATCACCGGGACCTCGAGATCGAGCACGCCGAGGAACGGCTCGTACATCGCGTAGCTCTTCTCGTCGGGCGTGCGCGCGCGTGTGTCGCCCTCGCGCTGCAAGACCGACTTGAAGTCCGCGCCCGACGAGAAGCACGAGCCGGTGCCGGTGATCACGACGACGCGCGCGGCGTGATCGGCGCGCGCCGCCGCGCACGCGATCGTGAACGCGTCGAGCAGCTCGGGCGTCATGCTGTTGCGATTGTCGGGACGATCGAGCGTGATGACGCCGATGTCCCCGCGCGATTCGTAGCGTACGGCCTCGCTCATGCGGGCCAGGCTACTACGCCGCGGGCTGGATGCGCGGGAACGACACGGTGACCGCGGTTCCGCCCTCGTCGCGACGCTCCATCACCAGCGCCGCGCGATGGCGCTCGGCGACCGCGCGGATGATGCCGAGCCCGAGCCCGGCGCCGTGGCGGTGCTTCTTCGTCGACGGCGACAGCGTGCCCTCGGCGAACTTGGGCGCATCGGAGATCCCGAGGCCGGTGTCCTCGACGATCAGCGCGACCTGTTCGTCGACGCGTCGCACGCCGACCTTGAGCTCGCCGCCCTTCGGCATCGCGTCGCACGCGTTGAGCACGAGGTTCAAGATGATCTGCTCGAGCTCCGACGCGACGCCCATCACCGGCGGCACCTCGTCGTCGAGATCGATCGAGATCAGGACGCCGTCGGGGACCAGGCGCGCGACCACGCCGATGGTCCGGCGCACGATCGCCGCGAGATCGAGCGGCACCGGCTCCGGCGAGCCGCCGCGCGCGTACGCGATCAGGTTGCGCGTCATCTGCGTCGCGGTCTCGAGCGCGAGCTTCGCGTTCGCCCACAGCTCGCGATCGGTCTCGCGGCGCTGGATCATGTCGAGCGTCATCGAGAGCACGGTCAGGTAATTGTTGAGATCGTGCGCGACGCCGGCGGCCATGCGGCCGATCAGGTGGAACGCGTCGCGGCGCTCGGCGCGCGCGAACCGCTTCGACGCGAGCAGATCGCGGACGCCGTGCTGCAGCTCGCGCAGGCCGAGGTCCTTGTGGATGTAGAGATCGGCGTCGGCGCAGCGCGCGCGCGCCTCCTCGGAGTCTTCCGCGGTGAAGACCGCGATCGCGGGCGCCGGCTTGTGGCGGCGCGCGGCCGCGATCAGATCCGCGCCGGTGCCGTCGGGCAGCTCGGCGTCGGTGATGATGATGTCCGGCGCGTCGGTCGCGATCACGTGCAGCGCGTCGCGCAGCTCGCCGACGGCGCCGTACACGATCACGTTGGTGAGATCGAGCAGGGCCTCGACGACCAGCCGCCGGTCCTCTTTCTTCCCATCCACGACCAGAACTTTCATCACGCACAAGTGGACGACAGCGCAGGTCCGCGCACCGTCGGCCAGGCCAGGATCTTCCCGTCGGAGCCGCGCGACTTGTGGTGTCCGCGTCCGTCCTACGCGAGCCCTTGCTCGATCGCGTACCGCGTGAGCTCGGCGTTGGTCGTCATCCCCATCTTCTCGAGCAGGCGGGTGCGATACGTGCTGACGGTCTTCACCGAAAGGTGCATCTCCTCGGCGATCTCGCTGACCTGCTTGCCCGAGGCGATGCCGCGCATGACGTCGAACTCGCGATCGCTCAGACGCTCGTGCGGGGCCGCGACATTCTGTCCGGAGACGTCGGCGGCGAGCCGCTCGGCCAGCGCCTCGCTGACATAGCGCCCGCCGCGCATGATCTTCGTCACCGCGGCGACCAGCTGATCGGGCGCGGCCGCCTTGGTCAGGTATCCCGACGCGCCGGCGCGCAGCGCGCGCACCGCGAACTGCTCCTCGCCGTGCAGCGACATGATCAACACGGGCAGCTTTGGTTGGCGGTGCTTGATCTCGGCGAGCAGATCGATGCCGCTGCGGCCGGGCATCGAGAGATCGAGGACGACCGCGTCGAACGGTTGCTTGGCCTCGAGGGTCGCGAGCGCGCTGTCGCCGTCGCCGGCCTCCTCGACGGAGACCGCGGGGAGGTGGTCCTCCAAGATCGCCTTCATCCCCTTCCGCACGACCGGATGGTCGTCGACCAAGAGCACCCGCACCATGCGTCGATTCTACGCTACCGTCCCGGTGGGATGGAGGACGCGGACACCACGCAGGAGCGGGCGCTGTCGAAGCTCGAGCGGATGCTCGCGAGCGCGCAGGAGATCACCCACATCGGAAGCTTCGAGTGGGACATGGCCAGCGGCTCCGTGACGTGGTCCGACGAGCTGTATCGCATCTACGGCATGGCGCCGCGCTCGGTCGTGATCTCGCTCGACTACTTCTTGTCGCGCGTGCACCCCGAGGATCGCGATCGCGTGCAGGGCGCGGTGCGCGGCGCGCTCGAGCGCGGCGGCCGCTTCGCGTACCGCGAGCGGATCGTGCGCCCCGACGGATCGGTGCGCGAGCTCGACACGATCGGCGAGGTCGTCGTCGAGGAGGGCGCGCCGCGCGGCTTGATCGGCACCTGCCGCGACGTCACCGAGGAGCGGCGGCGCGAGGAGACGATCCGCTTGTACGCGGACATCGTCGACCACGTGCAGATCGGGTTGTCGATGTGGCGCGCGGACAGCGCGGGCGATCCGAATACGCTGCGCTTGATCGCGTACAACCGCGCGACCGAGGCGGCGACCGGCGTCGCGCTCGCCGGCATGATCGGCAAGACGCTGCCGCAGATCTTCCCGATGATGACGAGCTCGGAGATCCCGTCGCTGCTCGCGTCGGTCGGCGACGACGTCGCGGTGCGCGAGCTGCCGATGTGCGCGCTCGGCACGCGCACGTTCGCGGCGAAGGCGTTCGCGGTGCCCGACCGCGCGGTCGGCCTCGCGCTCGAGGACGTGACCGCGCGCGTGCGCGCGCTGCGTGTGCAAGCCGGCGAGAAGCAGGCGCTCGAGTTGCTCGCGGCGGGCGCGGCGATCGGCGAGATCCTCGGCGCGATCGTCGCGATGATCGAGGAGATCGAAGGCACGATCGCGTCGGTGCTCTTGCTCGACGAGACGGGCACGCACATGCGCCACGGCGCCGCGCCGCACCTGCCCGCCGACTACAACCGCGCGATCGACGGCGCGCCGATCGGGCCGAAGGCGGGCTCGTGCGGCACCGCGGCGTATCGGCGCGAGCCGGTGATCGTCGGCGACATCGCGACCGATCCGCTGTGGGACGACTATCGCGCGCTGGCGCTGCCGCACGGGCTGCGCGCGTGCTGGTCGTGGCCGATCCTCGCGACCGACGGCGGCGTGCTGGGCACGTTCGCGATCTACGCGCGCGAGCCCAGCGAGCCCGACGAGGATACCCGCGAGCTGATCGCGCGCGCCGCGCACGTCGCGGGGATCGCGATCGAGCGGCGGCTCCTCGATGATCGGCAGCGCGCGCTGTCGGCGCGCCTCGAGGCCGTGCGCGAGGACGAGCGCACCAACATCGCGCGCGAGATCCACGACGAGCTCGGCCAGTCGCTCACCGCGCTCAAGATGGACCTCGCGTGGATCGCGCGGCGCGCGCGCGATCCCTCGGCGGCCGACGCGATCGCCGCCAAGCTCGACGAGATGTCGCGCGCGACCGACGAGATCGTCGGATCGGTGCGCCGGATCTCGGCGGAGCTGCGGCCCGGCATCCTCGACGATCTCGGCCTGCGCGCCGCGATCGAGTGGCAAGCCGAGGAGTTCGAGCGGCGCACGGGTGTGCGCACGGTCGTCAAGGCGGAGATCGGCGAGCTGCGCCTCGAGCGCGGCCTCGCGACGACCGTCTTCCGCATCTATCAAGAGGCGCTCACCAACGTCGCGCGGCACGCGGGCGCGACCCGCGTCGACGTGAGCTTGTCGTTGGAGAAGGGCAACCTGCGGCTCGAGGTCGTCGACGACGGCGTCGGCGTGCCGGCGGGCGGGCCCCGCAGCGGCGCGCTCGGGCTGCTCGGCATGCGCGAGCGCGCGCTGCGCGCCGGCGGCGACTGCCTGATCGAGCGCATCGCCGGCCGCGGCACGCGCGTGCGCGTGACCGTGCCGCTGAAGTTCCCCGCCGAGGACGCGTAGGACGGACACCGACAACGAGATCGGACGGTGACCGGCAGGGCGGGTGGCGACGGCGCGCGAGGATCGCAGCGTGAGGGTGTTGGTGGTCGATCCGTCCCACGCGGTTCGCGCGCGGCTCGTCGCGGACCTGCGCGACGAGGGGCTGATCGTCGTCGAGGCGGAGACCCACGGCGGCGCGCTCGCGGTGATCGCGCACGCCGAAGCGATCGTCGTCGACGTGATGCTCCCCGATCTGCGCGGCCCCGACGTCGTCGTCTCGCTCCGCGCCGCCGCGCCGAGCGCGCTGCTCGTCGTGTTCACCAACGCCGCCGAGTACCGCCGTCACTGCCTCTTGCGCGGCGCCGACTTCTTCCTCGACAAGTCGCGCGAGTTCGAGCGGTTGATCTCGACGATCACGGGCACGGCGCGCCCGCGTTAGCCCACGCCTGCATCGCGGCGACGACCTGATCGCGCGGGACCGGGACCGGCGTGCGCCCGGGGCCCGGGCTCCATCCCCACCCGACGAGCTCGTCGTGCGCGACGTGATCGATCAGCGCGGGCAGATCGCGGCCGCGCGTCTGCGCGGGATCCTTGAGCTGCTCGCACAGCTCGCGCGGCGTGCGGCCCTCGAAGACCATCGGCGTCTCGGCGGGCGGGAGGTTCCACTTGGGCGCGCCGGGAGGTTGGCCGGGGCGCGCGCCGTTCTTGTCGCGATGACAGGTCGCGCAGGTGAGGCCGTTCTTCACCGACAGGCGCGAGATGTTCTGCGCGTGCGGGATGCTCTTGTCGGTCTGCAGCGGGCGATCGCCGGCGGGATGGCAGTTCATGCAACGCGGCGACTCGAGCACGCGATAGAGGGTCATGAAGGCGTCGGTGCCGCTCGTCCCGTCGGCGAGCGCGCGCGGCGCGATCAAGATCAAGAGGATCAACGCGCGCTTCATGACTGGATGGGCAGGGTGCGGATGCGGTTCCCCGTCGCGGCGAAGATCGCGCCGGCGAGCGCGGGCGCGACGGGAGGGACGCCGGGCTCGCCGACGCCGGTCGGCGCCTCGTCGCTCGGCACGATGTGGATCTCGATCGCGGGACACTCGTACATGCGCAGCAGCTTGAAGTCGCGGAAGTTGGTCTCTCGGACGCGTCCGTGGTCGAACGTGATCTGCTGCTTCAGCGCGGCGGACAGGCCGAAGATGATCGCGCTCTCGAGCTGCTGGCGCACGAGCTGCGGATTGACGACGCGGCCGCAGTCGATCGCGCTGACGACGCGATGGACCTTGTCGGCGGACGCTTCGATCACGTGCGCGACGCGGCTGTGGAAGCTCTCGTGCACCGAGATGCCGCGGCCGACGCCGGCCGGCGGCGCGGATCCCCAGCCGGCCTGGGTCGCGGCGAGATCGAGCACGGCTCTCAGTCGCGGGTTGGTCTTCAGCAGATCGCGCCGCGCGCGATACGCGTCGCCGCCGCCGAGGTGGATCAGCTCGTCGAGGAACGCCTCGACGACGAACGTCGTGTGCGAGTGACCGACCGAGCGCCAGAAGCCGACCGGCACCTCGGTCTCGACGGTCGCGAGCTCCATGCGCAGGTCGGGGATCGCGTACGGCAGATCGACCGCGCCCTCGATCGAGGTCGAGTCGGCGATCGGTCCGCGCGCGAAGGTGCGCGGCAGCGAGCTCGCGGCCCAGCGGCGCAGCGCGCGCGGCGTGCCGTCGGGGAAGACCGCGCCGACGAAGTCCGCGCCTTCGTGCGCGACGATCGACTGCGTGACGAGGCGGTGGTGCCACGCGATCACGCGACCGCGCGCGTCGACGCCGCCGCGGAAGCGCGACAGCGCCATCGGCCGATAGAAGTCGTTCGCGAGATCGTCCTCGCGCGACCACACGACCTTCACGGGCCGCTTCGCGCGATACGCGATCAGCGCGGCCTCGACGGCGTAGTCCTGCCACAGCCGGCGGCCGAAGCCGCCGCCGACCAGCGTCGTGTGCACCTCCACGTCGCGCGCGTCGAAGCCGAGCGCCTCGGCGATCTCCCACTGCGCGACGCCGGGCGCCTGCGTCGGCGCCCACACCTCGACGCGATCGCCGGTCACGCGCGCGGTCGCGTTCTGCGGCTCCATCGTCGCGTGCGCGAGGTACGGCACGACGTAGGTCGCTTCGATCGTCTTGGCGGCGCGCGCGAGCGCGGCGTCGGCGTCGCCGTCTTCGCGCACGGGCTTGGCCGGGCGCCTCGACAGCTCGTCGTAGCTCGCGAGCATCTCGTCGGTGGACGCGCGCAGGCCGTCGTCGTTCCAGGTCGTCGTGACGAGATCGGCGGCGGTGCGCGCTTGCCAGTACGTCTTCGCGAGCACCGCGACGCCGCCGTCGATCGCGAAGACGTCGACGACGCCCCGCTTGGCGCGCGCGGCGGTCGCCTCGAAGCGCGCGAGCGACGCGCCGCGATTCGGCGGGCGGATCACGACCGCGATCACCATGTCCGGAAGTCGGACATCGATGCCGTAGACGCCGCTGCCGTCGATCTTCATGCGCGCATCGACGCGATCGATCTCCTTGCCGATCCACCGCCAGTCTTTCGGATCCTTGAGCGTCACGTCGGGGACGTCTTGCCGCGACGCCGCCTCGGCGAGCGCGCCGTAGGTGGCCTTGCGCCCGGTCGGCGTGTGCGTGACGACGCCGTCCTTCGCGACGCACTCCGCGACGGCGACGCCCCACGCGCTCGCGGCGCCGCGCCGCAACATCTCGCGCGCGGTCGCGCCCGCGCGGCGCAGCGGCTCCCACGACGTCTTCACGCTGGTCGAGCCGCCGGTCACCTGCGAGCCGAGATCGGAGTTGACGTACGCGCGCCCGGCCTCGGCGAGCGCGACCTCGATCTTCGACGGGTCGACCTCGAGCTCCTCGCCGATCAGGGTCGCGTGCGAGGTCATCGTGCCCTGGCCCATCTCGACGCGATCGAGCGTGAAGACGATCCGATCGTCGTGCGTGATGCGCAGCCACGCGTTCGGGCGGAAGTCGCCGGTCGCCTCGTA
>DATJIA010000286.1:0-2320 GCA_035493675.1 Kofleriaceae bacterium
CCCGTGCCGGCGGCGAGCGGCACCACCGTCCCGCGCAAGTCGCCTCCGCGCTGGCGCACGCTCGCGATCGTGACCGCGATCATCGTCGTCGCCGAGCTCGGCTACGCCACGTACCGCCGGCTGTCGTCGTCGGAACCCGAGCCACCGGCGGCGCCGTCGACGACGCGCTGATCGAGGGCGGAAGCGCACGGGAATCGAACCCGCCGTGCCGCCGCTCGCGCGGAGCACCATCGGCTTTGAAGGCCGAGCCCAGCACCAGTCCAGGATGCGCTTCCGTCGCGCACTGTATCAGAGCGCGCGGGCGAGGCGAGCGATCGCGGGGGCGAGGTCGGCGAGCGGGACCGACGAGAAGCTGAGGCGGAACGCGAACGGCGCGCGCAGCGAGGGCGGGCGGAACAGGCAGCCCGGATCGATCGTCACGCCGGCGGCGAGCGCGCGGTGGAGGCAGGTGAGATCGTCGTCGGTGCGCGCGGTCTCGATCCAGATCGAGAAGCCGCCGCGCGGCGCTTCGTAGCGCCACGACGGCGGCGCATGCGCGCGCAGCGCGGTGAGGGCCGCGTCGGCGCGGCGCGCGTACGACGATCGCGCGCGCGCGACGTGCGCGTCGTAGTCGATCGAAGCCAGGAGCGACAGCAGCGCGGCTTGGCCGAGCGAGCTCGCCTGCAGATCGAGCGCGTGCTTGCGATCGATCACCTCCGCGAGGCGCCCGGGCGGCGGGACGAGCCAGCCGATGCGCAAGCCGGGCGAGAGCGTCTTCGAGACGGTGCCGATGTGCCAGACGCGATCGCGATCGCGCGCGCACAGCGGCGGATCGATCGTGCCGTCGAAGCGGAGCTCGGCGTAGGCCTCGTCGGCGATCGTGACGACATCGACCGCGGGCACACAAACCTGACCGGTCGGGTTCGCGACGGTCGGCATGACGTACGCGACGTCGCACGAGGACGAGGACGCGCACGCGATCGCGCCCGCGTGCTGGAAGGCCTCGAGCGCGCCCGGGTAGGTCGCGTCGCCGACCGAGATCCGCGCGCCGCGCGCGAGCGCGCCCGAGGCGGCGAGCGCGAGGGCTTGCTGCGCGCCGGCGGTGATCACGACCTCGTCCGGATCGATCGATGCGCCCCGCGCGCGCAGGCGCGACGCGACCCACGCGCGCAGCGCGCGCTCGCCCTCGACCCAGCCGTACTGGAGCGCGTCGCGCGGGATCGTGATCGGCGCGGTCGGCAGCAACAACGGATCGGGCAGCCCGCCGGCGAGCGAGATCACGCGCGGGTCCGCCGCGGCGCGCTTCTGGATCGCTTCGATGGTGTGATCCATCTACGAGGCCCGCAGCGCCGCGCGCACGTGGAGCGCGAGGCGCGGGTCGTCGGCGAACCACGCGAGCGCCAGCTCGGCGCGCGCGAGCATCGGCGCGCGCAGCGTGAGCCACGCGTCGCACCACGCGGTGACGCCCGGGAGATCTTCGCGCGCGGCGACCGCGTGCAACAGGTGCACGAGATCGAGCTCGCGATGGAGATCGCCGAGCATCGCGCGGTACGCGCGCTCGCCGTCGAAGACGCGCAGGAGCACGAGGCGTCGCAAGGCGCCGAGCGCCGCCGCGAGCGCGACCGCGGTGCGCGCCGGCGCGCGCGGGGGCAGGAGCGGCGCGAGCAGCCGCGCGGACGCGCGCGCGTGCGACGCGATCGCACGCAGCGCATCGCCGGGCTCGTGCTCGCCGGCGACGTCGCCCTCGCGCTCGGCGGCGAGCGCGATCCAGCGCTCCGCACGATCGACCTCGAGCAGCAAGCGATCGAGCAGCCGCCGGCGGTATTCGCTCATGCGAAGGCTCACTGCAGGCCGCGTGCCGGTGCGAACGCTACCGACGATGCTCCTGCGCCTGATCGAGCTTCGTCCACGACAAGATCGTGATCTCGCCGTCCTGCTCGATCCACGCCTTGGCGACGTCGCGCACGTGCTGGCAGCCGTGCTCGTGCAGCGCGTGGCGCACGTCGGCGTCGGTGAGGTGGTTGTGACGAAGCACGTCGGCGCGCAGGTGACCGCGATCGATCAAGAGATCGCAGGTGCCGTTCAACATCTGCTCGGCGCGCCGCGAGAAGAACGAGACCCGCCGCGTGAGCACGGCGAGCACGATCAAGACGCTCGCCGCGAACGTCTCGGGGATCAGGCCGCGGTGATCGCCGACCATCGCGGTCTCGCCGATCGCGCGCGTGACGAGCAGGATCGCGAGCAGATCGATCGGCGTGATCTGACGCAGCTCGCGCCGCGCCGCGACGCGCACGACGATCAAGAGGACCGCGTAGACGAACGTGACGCGTCCGATGATCTC
>DATJIA010000287.1:0-14333 GCA_035493675.1 Kofleriaceae bacterium
TGATCGAGCGGGTCGTCTTGATACGCGCCGAGCTCGAGATGATCGCGTACTGGGCGCGCGAGGGCGACCCCGCGCCCGTCGAGGATCACGCGTTCGCGTGCGACGCCTGCGCGCGTTCGCTCGAACGGTTCGGCGCGATCGCGCGCGCGATCCCCGACGCCGTGCGCCGCGGCCTCACGACCGGCGCGATCGCCGGCCTGGTCGCGCGCATGGAGCGCGACGGCCTGCGCGCCCGCCACTACCGGCTCGCGCCCGGCGGCAGCGTGCAGTGCACGATCACGCCCGACGACGACCTGCTGGTCGCGTGGTTCACCGCCGATCTCGCGAACGCCGCGCGCGTCGACGCGACCTGGACGATGAACGGCGTGCCGATCGGGCGCTTCGAGGACATCGCGATCGATCGCGCGCACGAGCTCGCGATCATCTCGATCGACGGCGCGATGGCGAAGGCGTGGCCCGATCACGTCGCGATCGTGACGCTCGTCGCGGTCGGCGACGGCGCCGAGCGCCCGCTCGCCGCGTACACGTTCGATCACACGGCGTTCAAGGCGCCAGCGTGAGCGTCGCCATCGAGTAGAGGAGCGGGAACGTGCCGACCGCGCGGTCCGACTTCTCGCCGCCGATCGTGATCGTCGCGCCGCTGCCGTAGCGCTCCTCGAACGTGAAGGCCTGTGGCTCGCCGTAGCACTGGCCGCCGTCGGAGGTGTAGCGATACGGGATCGAGCACGTCCCGACGCGGGACACCTTCACCACGCCGCAGCTGATCTTCGCGAGGCAGCGGAACTCGCACGGATGATCGAGCGGGTCGTCTTGATACGCGCCGAGCTCGACGCTGCACGACTTCGACGCGAGCGGCAGCGGCCCCTCGACCGTCACCTTGCGCGTCTCCTTCATCCGCCACTTCGGCTTTCCTTCCGGATCGCCCTTCGCGCGCCCGCCGGCGAAGGTGAGCGCGACGTAGCCGGCGCTGTCGTCGCCGGTGCCGGCGATCGCGAGCCCGTCGCCGACATCGATCTGACCCTTCTCGCCCTTCGCCTCGAAGATCTTCTTCGTGTACGCGGCGGCGCAGTCCTGATCCCACGACTCCGGCTGCCCGCAGTAGGTGGTGCCGAGATCGAACGCGACCTTCCCGCACGTGATCGTCGCCGCGCAGCTCGACGGGCACTCGCCCGCGTCGGCGGTCGTGACCTCGACCTTGCAGCTCGCGCCCGCCTTCACACCCGCGCCGGCGCCGAGCGCCTTGCCGCTCGCCGAGAACAAGACGCGGTCCTTCGCGTGCGCCGTGCTTGCTGCCGTGACGATCACGATCGCGATCGCGAGCCTCATCGCGATCGATACTACTACTTCGCGACGTACACGATGTAGACGACCACGCCGCCCCACGCGACCAGGTTCAACAGGAAGATCGGATCGCGGATCATCGCCTCGGTCGGGCTGTCCTCGCGCGGTTGCCAGAGCGCGAGCTGGACGAAGCGGAAGATGCCGATCACCGCGAACGGCGTCGACCACACGAGCTGGTGCGTGCCGAAGAAGCCGACCGTGTGCGCGTCCTGCGTGTAGAGCACGTACGCGACGCAGGTCGCGACCGCGAGGACGAGCATCAGCGCGCGCACGACGCGCGGGCTGTAGCCGGCGAGGGCGGCGCGGGTGTCGGCGATGCCCTTGCCCGCCTTCTCCGCCCACGCCATCTCGTGCGCGCGCTTGCCGAGCCCGAGGAAGGTCGCGAGCAAGACCGTGCACCACAAGAGGTACGGCGACGGCGGCACGTCGATCGCGACCGCGCCCGCGTACACGCGCAAGAGGAAGCCGCTCGCGATCAGCATGACGTCGACGAACGCGACCTGCTTCAAGCGCAGCGTGTAGAGCAGGTTCTGCACGAGGTACGCGCCGCACACGAGCGCGAGATCGATCGAGAGCAAGGCCGCGCCGCCGAGCGCGACGATCGCGAGGACCGCCGCCGCGGTGAGCGCCGCGCTCTCCGACAGCGCGCCCGCCGCGATCGGGCGGTGCCGCTTGGTCGGATGGAGACGATCGGCCTCGACGTCCTTCACGTCGTTGAACGCGTAGACCGCGCCCGACAGGAGGCAGAAGCACAAGGTCGCCAGGCCCGCGCGGATCGCGTACTCGCGATCGAACAGGTGCTTCGCGAACACCAGCGGCGCGAGCACGAACGCGTTCTTCACCCATTGATGCGGGCGAAGCGTTCGCAGGAGCGCGACCATTACTCGGAGAGATTCTGCGAGACCCAGTCGCCGGTCTTCGCCTTCTGGCAATCCCCGACGGTGGGCTCGTCGCCCCAGTCGATCGCGCAGCTCGACACCGCGATGAAGAGGTCCTTGCAGGTGTCCTCGTCGATGTCGGTGCCGCCGATCGGCTTGCCGCAGTCGGCGAGCTTCACGCCGACGGCCTTGCCGTTCTTCTTGACCGGCTTGCCGTCGGAGTCGACCAGCGCGACGTCGGTGACCGTGATCGGCACCTTCGCCAGCTCGGGGTTCGAGGTGATCCACGCCGCGGTCGCCTCGTGCTGGCACTGATCGATGGTCTTGCCCTCGGGCGGGCTGTTCGTGCAGTCGGACACCGCCTTGAACAGCTCCTTGCACGTGTCCTTGTCGCTGTTGATCTTGATCGCGTCGCAGTCGGAGAGCTTGCGCACGATCGGGTTGCCGTCGGCGCCCTTCACCTGCGTGCCGTCCTTCGCGACGAAGGTGACCTCCTTCGTCGTGATGATGTCGACCGGGCACACCGTCGAGCCCTCGGCGCAGTTCGCGACCGCCCACGAGGCGATCGCCTGCTGCTCGCACGCGGTGTCCTTCTTGTCGCGGCACGCGGTGACGTCGAGGAACAGGCCCTTGCACTTGTCGATGTCCGACGGCGACGACAGGCTCTCGCACTCGGAGAGGTGCTTGGTGATCGGCGCGCCCTTCTTGTCCTTGATCGGCGCACCGCTCGGCAGCACCAGCGCGACGTCCTTCACGCTGGTCGCTTCGTTGGTGCCTTCGTGCGCGATGCGCACCAGCTCCGAGAGCGGCCCCGTGCGCGGCGGATCCGGCACGACCGTCAGCTGCGGCACGTACGTGATCGTCAGCAGCGCGACGATCATCGTGACGAGGAACGGGATCGTCGCCCACATGACCTCGACGATCGGTTTTCGGAACTTCACGCTCGTGATGAACAGGTTCAGGCCGACCGGCGGGTGCAGGTAGCCGACCTCGAGGTTGAGCAGGAAGATGACGCCGAGGTGGTACGGGTCGACGCCGTAGGCCTTCGCGATCGGCGCGATCAGCGGCAGCACGATCACGATCGCGCTGAAGATGTCCATCACCGTGCCGACCAGGAGCAGGATGCCGTTGATCGCGAGCAGGAAGACGTACTTCGACTCGACGTGCTCGCGGGTCCACGCGACCATCGCGTCGGGCACCTTCTGCGTGACGAGGTAGTTGGTGAAGATCGTCGACGCGAAGATGATGATGAAGATGGCGCCGACCATCGCCATCGCCTCGTAGCTGGTCGCCCACAGCATCTTCCAGCCGATCTGGCGCATCACGAGCACTTCGAGCAGCACGACGTACGCGACGGTCAGCGCGGCGACCGACGGCAGCGGGATGCCGATCGCGAGGCCGCCGATCACGGCGAACGGGATGACGAGCTCGGGGATCGCGACCAAGAAGCTGCGGCCGAGCTCGCCGAGCTGGAACTTCTGGCGCGGCAGCCGCTTGATGATCGCGACCGTGACGGCGACCGCCGACAGCATGCCGACCAGCACCATGCCGGGGACGATGCCGGCGAACAGGAAGCGGCGCGTGTCCCAGGTGAGATCGAGCTTGGTCAGGCCGTAGACGGTGCCGTAGACGAAGAGCGGCAAGGCGGGCGGGAAGAGCAGGCCGACCGAGCCGGTGCCGGCGATCAGGCCGAGCGAGAAGCGCTCCGGGTAGCCTTGCTTCACCAGCGCGGGGAGCAAGAGGCCGCCGAGCGCGACGATCGTGACGCCGCTCGCGCCGGTGAAGACCGTGAACAGCGCGCAGGTGAGGATCGTGACGATCGCGAGGCCGCCGGGGAACCAGCCGAGCATCGCGTTCGCGAACCGCACCAGGCGATCGGCGGTCTTCGATTCGGCGAGCAGGTAGCCCGCGTAGATGAAGAGCGGGATGGTCGAGAGCACCGTCGCTTGATCGCCGGTGCCCTGGCCGAACGCGCTCTCGACCATGCCGGAGAACTCGCTCGAGAAGTCGCGCGGCGACGTGAACGCGCCGAGCGCGGCGCCGCCGAGCATGACGGTGAACAGCGGCGCGCCCGAGACGAACGCGATCAAGAGGAGGACGATGAGGAGCGTGGTCATCTCAGTGCCCCATCCGCTCGCGCTCGGGGCTGAGCTTGCCGCGGGAGAGGTAGTCCGCCTCGATCGCGATCTGCACCAGCGAGTGGAAGATGATCAGCGACGCCCCGAGCGGGATCATCGTGACGGTCAGCTTCTCGAGCGTGCTGATGTTGGGCTCCTCGACGACCTTCGCGCGCAGGAGCCAGCCCGCGTACAGGAACAGGCTCGACGCGAAGATCGTGATGCACGCGAGGAAGATGCGCAGGAACATGCGCGCCTTGTGGCCGAGGCGGCGCGAGACCAGGTCCATCGACAGGTTGCGCTGCTGGTAGGTCGCGAACGCGGCGCCCAGCATCGCGATCGCGAAGGTCGCGTCGCGCACGATGTCGAACGACCACAAGAAGCCCGAGTGCATCTGCTCGGCGACCGCCTCGATGCACGCGACGATCACCATCGCCGCGAGCAGGCCGAACAAGGCGATCTGCTCGCCGAGCCCGACGACGCGATCCCCCTTGCGGAGGAAGCGGACGAAGTCGTCGTCGTCGGGATAGTCGAGCGGCGGCGCGTGCCCGGGGTCGAGCACGGCGGCGGCGAGGGCAGCTTCGGGTTCGTGGGCGAGGCGTTCGTCCGCTTCGCCCGCTTCGGACTCGCTGTCGTCGGGAGCCACGCGGCGACGTTACTACTTCTTGTGCTTGTCGCGGTACTCCTGCCGGTACTTCAGCACGTCCGCGAGCTGGTCCTTCGTGTAGACGGAGCCGGCGAGGTCGTTCCACGTCGCCTCGGCCGCCTTCTGGAAGTCGGCCTTGAATGAAATCGTGGTGACCTTCACTCCAGAACGCTGCATGCCCTTGTCGGCGTCGACGTTGTCCTGGCGGACCGCCTTGCGGATCTCGTTGCCGCTCTTCGCGAGACGATCGAGGATCGTCTTCTGATCCTTCGGATCGAGGGCGTCGAACGCCTTCTTCGAGATCACGGTCGCGCCGACGCCGTAGAAGAGCGCCACGTCGGTGCGGTACTTGACCTTGGTCGCCCACTGCAGCGCGACCGCGGCGAGCGGCGAGCCGTAGCACGCGTTGATGCGGCCGCTGGTGAGCGCCGCGTCGACCTCGGGCACGCCGAGCGGCACGCCCGAGACGCCGAGCTTGCCGTAGAGCGCCTTGACGATCTTGTCGTCGCCCCACAGCCACGGCTTCGCGCCCTGCAGGTCCTTCAGCGATTCGATCTTGTCCTTCGACAGGATGTAGAACCAGCCGACGTCGCCGCGATCCGCGAGCACGTAGCCCTTCTTCTCGAACGCGGCCTTGAACTTCGGCCACATCTTCCCGGCGACGTAGTCCATCTCCTCGATCGAGTCGAACATCCCGGGCAGCTCGAGCACGCGGATCGACTCGTCGATCATCGACAGGCCGACCGACGTGATCGCCGCGCCGTCGAGCTGGCCGAGGCCGATCTTGCGGACGAAGTCCTTCTCGTCGCCCTGCGAGCCGCCCTCGTACCACTTGAGCGAGACGCGCTTCTCGGTCTTCTCGTTGATGTCGGCCGAGGCCTTGGCGAGCTTCTTCGACCACGTCGAGCCCGACGGCGCGAGCGTGGCGATGCGCAGCTCGGTGCCGTCGGCGAGGGCGGGCGCGGCGAGCGCGGCGAGGATCGAGGCAACGATGATCGTCTTCACTTCGTGGCTCCTCCCGCCGGGGCCGCCGGCGCCGTGCCGCTGTGCTTCGCGCGGTACTCGTCGCGGTACTTCAGCACCATGTCGAGCTCCTCCTGCGAGTACACCTTGCCGACGAGCTCCTTCCAGACTTCCTGCGACGCCTTCGTGAACTCCGAGACCATCGCCGCCGGCGTCTGCACGACCTTCACGCCCTTCTGGATCATCTGCTTCTGGGCGTCCTTGTTGTCCTTGCGCACGCCGACGCGGACCTTGCCGCCCATCTTGTTGGCGAGCTTGAGCATCGTCTTCGCGTCCTCGGGCGCGAGCTTCTTGTACGCGTCGAGCGACATCACGGTCGCGCCGAGGCCGTAGCTCATCGGCATCGAGGTCATGTACTTGACCTTGGTGTTCCACTGCAGCGCGACCGCGGCGAGCGGCGAGCCGTAGCACGCGTTGATGCGGCCGCTGGTCAGCGCCGCGTCGACCTCGGGCACGCCGAGCGGCACGCCCGAGATGTTCAGCTTGCGGTACATCGCCGCGACGATCTGATCGTCGCCCCACTGCCAGACCTTCGCGTTCTTGAGGTCGGCGAGCGATTCGATCTTGTCCTTCGACATGAAGTAGATCCAACCGATCTCGCCGCGGTCGGTCAGCTTGTAGCCCTTCTTCTCGAACTTCTTCTGGAAATAGGGCCACATCTTGTCGGCGACGTAGTCCATCTCCTCGATCGAGTCGAACATCATCGGCAGCTCGAGCACGCGGATCGACTCGTCGATCATCGACAGGCCGATCGACGTCACCGCCGCGCCGTCGAGCTGGCCGAGGCCGATCTTGCGGATGAAGTCGCGCTCGTCGCCCTGGACGCCGCCCGGGTACCACTTGAGCGTGACGCGCTGGTCCGTCTTCTGCGCGATGTCGGCCGAGCCCTTGTCGAGGATCTTCATCCAGGTCGAGTCGGGCGGGGCGAGCGTGGCGACGCGGAGCTCGACCGGATCGGCCGCCACCGCCGAAGCGGCGGCCGCGACGAACGAGAGTGCTAGGAGAGTACGCATCAGAAGAGCTCCTTTTCCTGCTTCAGGTAGCGGCGGGCGCGGCGGTGAGCGATCTCACCTGCGAGCCGTTGCTCGGGCCAGATAGACGCAGGCGTCTCCAGAACCTTCACCAACGTGTCGTGGAACAGCTTCTTGTCCTGGCTCATGACGCCGACCTTGCGCGCGTAGAAGACCTGGGCGAGCAGGAACTTGCCGCCGGTCAGGTCGTTCGCCTTCTTGAACTCCTCGGTCGCCTTGCCCACATCGCCGCCGAGGTCCTTGCCGGTCGCGCTGTAGAGCATGCCCATCGCGACGTGCGGCAGGGCGGCGTGGATCTTGTCGTCGGGCATCGAGTGGGAGTCCATCTCGATCACCTTCAGCAGCATCGCCTTCGCGGTCGGCAGCTGCGCGACCAGGTCCATCTTGTCCTTGTTCATGTTGATCGCGGAGGCGAGGCCGACCGCGGCCCACATGAGCGCGTCGCGCTTGTCGCTGTCGGCGTGCGCGACGAGGTTGTTGACCTCGTCGGTGGTGCCGAAGATGTGCGCCTGCCAGTCGTCGCCGAGGAGGCGCAGCGCGTAGTTCATGCAGCGCAGGTACATCTTGGTCGCGCGCTCCGACTGGTACTCCATGCCGTCGAAGTCCTTCCGGACCTGCGCGTCCTCCCACTCGTCCTCGACGAAGCCGCTGCCGTACTGGCAGTAGCCCTCCATGAGGATGCCGGTGAGATCGTCGTTCTCCGGGTTCACGACCCAGAAGCCCTCGACGGTCTTGAGCGTGCCGGGCAGCGCGCGCGCGGCGAGGTCGTAGTCCGACTCCTGCTGCAGCGACGGCTGCGCGCGGACCAAGACCTTGGTCGTGGTGTTGACCGTGAAGGCTCCCATGTCACAGCCGGCGACACCGAAGGCTGAAAAAATCGCGACGAGCGAAAGTGAAACCAGGCGCATCAGTTGGCAATCCTCTCGACGATCGTGACGCGGGCGCCATTCACCTCAGCCCGCACCCGAGGTAGGGCGAGGCTAAGTGACTGAAAGCCCGGAGTCAACGAGCGGTGATAGGATGAACCGTGCTTCGCCCGGGGATGGCCGCGCTCGCGCTCGTCGTCGTCGGAAACGCGTGTGACCCCGGCAACTGGTTCGGCGACGATTCGCCGGGTTTCGGCGCGACCGCGAACAGCCGCGATCCGGCGACGCTCGTCGTCGCGCGGCCGTCCGACGCGCGTGAGCTCGATCCCGCGCTGCCGTTCGACAACGAATCGATCGAGGTGCTCGATCAGATGTACGAGCGCCTGGTCCACGTGAAGCCGGGCTCCACCGATCTCGAGCCCGGGCTCGCGACCTCGTGGGACGTCGCCGACGGCGGCACGGTGTGGACCTTCCACCTGCGGCGCGGCGTGCGCTTCCACGACGGCACGCCGATGAACGCCGACGCGGTCGTCTTCTCGCTCGAGCGCCAGCGCGATCCGCGCCATCCGTTCCATCGCGATCGCTTCCAGTACTGGCAGAACTACTTCCGCAACATCCGATCGGTCGAGAAGGTCGACGATCTGACCGTGCGCATCACGATCGACGCGTCGTACGCGCCGTTCGAGGCGAACATGGCGATGTTCCCGGTCTCGATCGTCTCGCCGACCGCGGTCGCGAAGTACGGCGACGACTTCACGAACCATCCGTGCGGCACCGGGCCGTTCGTGTTCGAGCGCTGGGACAAGGGCCATCGCGTCGTCTTGCGGCGCAACGACGACTACTGGGGCGACAAGGCCGAGTTCGAGCGGCTGGTCTTCGAGGTGATCGAGGATCCGCGGCAGCGGTTGATCGCGCTCGAGTCGGGCGCGATCGACATGGCGGCGGCGATCCTCCCCGAGGAGCTGCAGTTCGTCGAGCTGCACCCGGGGCTGACGCTGCACGAGATGCCGTCGAACAGCGTCACGTACCTCGCGATGAACAACGACCACCCGCCGTTCGACGACGTGCGCGTGCGCCGCGCGGCGAACCTCGCGATCAACAAAGAGCCGATCGTGAAGCTCGCGTACCAGGGGTTGGCGATCGCGGCCTCCGGCCCGCTGCCGCCGACGGAGTGGGGCTATCACAAGGTGCGCGCGTCGTATCCGTACGATCCGACCGAGGCGCGGCGCCTGCTCGCGGAGGCCGCCGCCGAGCACAAGTTCGACGGATCGAAGACGTACAAGCTGTACGTGCCGTCGACGCCGCGGCCGTACATCTTCGATCCCGAGCGCGTCGCGCGCGTCTTGCAGGCGAACCTCGCCGACGTCGGGATCAAGACCGAGCTCGTCCTGCAGCCGTACGCGGCGCACCAGCGCTCGCTGCAGAACGGCGAGCACGATCTGTGTCTGTTCGGTTGGGTCGGCGACAACGGCGATCCGGACAACTTCTTGTACATCCTGTTCGATCGCGACAACGCGAACGTCGGCACCGCGCAGAACGCGGCGTTCTATCGCGATCCGGAAGTCCACGGGCTCTTGATCTTGGCGCAGATGAGCGAGGACAAGGACGATCGCCAGCGCCTGTACGCGCGCGTGCAGGAGAAGATCGCGTCAGATGCACCGTGGGTGCCGCTCGCGCACTCGCAGGTCGCGATCGCCGCGCGGGACGACATCGCGCAGGTCGTGATCAACCCGACCGGTCACGTGGTGTACGCGCGTGCGAGGCGGATCAAGCGATGAAGCGCTTGTGGGCGTGGCTCGCGACGCCGTTCTTGCGCCTGCGCCTGCGCAACAAGCTCGCGCTGTCGCTGTCGCTCGCGGCGTTGGTGCCGGTCGCGCTGGTCGCGTCGATCGCGGTGCGGGTCGTGCTCGGATCGCTCGATCGCGGGCTGGAAGGACAGACCCAGCGGCAGCTCGAGGTCGGCTTGAACCTGACCTTGCGCCAGGTCGAGCGCTACGGCGCCGACGCGTCGCGCTTGGCGACCGCGAGCGATCTGTCGCGCGCGATGGCGGCGGGGAAGGGCGCGGTCGGCGATCTGCTCGCGCGCGAGGCGCCGCAGCTGCCGGCGGCGCTCGTGCAGGTGAAAGACGCGTCGGGCGCGACGATCGCGGACTTCGTCGTCGGCGGCGACGGCGAGCGGTTCTCGGGGCTCGCGCTCGGCGCCGACGCGCCGCTCGTGCGCGCAGGGCAGGGCTGGGCGCAGCGCGTGACGCTCGATGTCGTCAGCGATCGCAAACGCGGCGAGCGCTTGGTCTTGCGCGCGGTCGCGCCGATCGTCGACGAGAGCTTCACGCTGCAGGGCGTGGTCGTGCTGTCGGTGCCGCTCGACGCGGACTTCGCCGACTCGATCAAGGGCGCGCTCGGCACCGAGGTGCTGATCGCGGTGCGCGGCGCGTCGACCGCGCTGTCGACGTTCCGCGATCCGATCGGCGAGCGCGCGCCGGTCGTGCCGGTCGGCGCCGACGTCGCGACCGAAGCGGCGGCGGGGCGGCGCGTGCTCGGCACCGAGGAGATCGCGGGCGGCGACTACCAGGTCGCGTGGACCGCGCTCGTCGACTACGAGGATCATCCGGTCGGCTTGTTCGGCGTCGCGGTCGATCGACGCCCGCTGATCCGCGCGCAGCGGGTCGCGTTCCGCTCGCTCGCGATCGGCGGCGCGCTCGCGCTCGCGTTCGCGCTCGGCCTCGCCGCGCTGCTCGGCCGCCGGCTCGGCGGCCCCATCGCGCGCCTGCACCGCGGCGCGATCGCGGTCGCGCGCGGCGATCTCGATCACAAGATCGACATCCCGCGCGGCGACGAGATCGGCGAGCTCGCCGAGGCGTTCGCGCACATGACGACGACGCTCAAGGAGAACCAGCAGCGCCTCGCCGCGCGCATGCGCGAGATCGTCGCGCTCCACGACGCCGGCCGCGCGGTGTCGTCGGTGATCGATCTCGATCAGGTCTTGCGCAAGATCGTCGACTCGGTCGCGCGGACGTTCGACGTGCGCTTGTGCGCGCTGTGGCTGGTCAGCCCCGGCTCGAACCTCAAGCTCGGCGCCGCGCGATCGATGCGGCGCGATCTGCGCACCAGCCTCGCCGGCACCGAGGGCACCGAGGCGGCCAACGCGCTCGAGCCGCTCGCCGCCGAGGTCGCGAACACGCGCAGCGCGGTCTTGATCCCGCACGTGCGCGACGCCGAGCGGCGCAAGCCGTGGGCCGAGGCCGCGGGCATCGACGGCTCGCTGCTCGCCGCGCCGCTCGAGCGCAAGGGGCAGGTCGTCGGCGTGATCGTCGTCGGCCGCACCGCCGAGCACCGCCCGTTCTCCGACGCCGACGCCAACCTGCTCGCGACCTTCGCCGATCAAGCCGCGGCGGCCGTGGAGAACGCGCGGCTCTACGACGAGGTGCGCGGCGCGAGCGAGGAGCTCGAGCGCAAGGTCAAGCTGCGCACCGCCGAGCTCACCGCGATGAACAGCGAGCTCGGCAAGGCGATCTCCGATCTGCGCGACGCGCAGGCGCAGCTGATCCTCTCCGAGCGGCTCGCGGGGTTGGGCTTGCTCGTCGCGGGCGTCGCGCACGAGGTCAACTCGCCGTCGGCGGCGATCCGCGGATCGGTCGACGCGATGGCCGACGTCGTGAAGCGGCTCTCGCGTCACCTGCGCGATCTCGGCGAGCTCGAGATCGCGCCCGAGCAGCGCAGCGCGATCATGAAGCTGATCGAGGCGCTCGGCCCCGAGCTCGCCGCGGCGCGCTTGCCGACCGGCGCGTCGGTGCGCCGCACCGCGCGCGAATTGCGCGCGCCGATCGCCGCGGCCGGCATCGATCACCCGGCCGAGGTCGCGCTCGAGATCGTCGAGCTCGGCGGCGACGCGTCGACGGTCACGCGCATCCTCGACGTCTGCGCGGGCCCGAAGCTCGGCGCGCTCGTGCCGGTCGCTGTGGGCTATCTCGCCGAATACGTCAACCTACACCGGAACGCGCTCACGATTCAGAACGCGATCCGTCGCATCCAGCGGATCGTCGGCGCGCTCAAGACGTACTCGCACCTGGATCAACAGGCGACGGCGACGCGCGCGGACCTACACGAAGGGATCGAGATCACCCTCGCCCTGCTCGACTACGCCCTGCGTGATATCGTGGTAACACGTCGCTTCGGCAGCCTGCCGCCGGTCCCTGCCTACGTCGACGAGCTCAACCAGGTGTGGACCAACTTGATCCAGAACGCTGTGCAGGCCCTCGGAGGTCGCGGCAGCATCGAGATCGAGACCGCACCAGTCCCCGACGGCGTCGTCGTCCGCATCATCGATGACGGCCCCGGGATCCCGCCCGACATCATGTCCCACATCTTCGAGCCCTTCTTCACGACCAAGCCCAAGGGCGAAGGCACCGGCCTCGGCCTCGGCATCGTGAAGCAGATCGTCGCGAAGCACGGCGGCACGGTGACGTGCGAATCGCAGCCGGGGCGCACGTGCTTCGAGGTGACGTTGCCGTTGGTGGAAGCGGTGGAGGCATCGGCATGATCGCGGCGCGCGAGACGATCCTGTGCGTCGACGACGAAGAGGGCGTGCTCAACGCGCTCCGCCAGCAGCTCGGCGCGCGCTTCGGCCACGAGTGCTCGATCGCCACCGCGACCTCCGGCCACGACGCGCTCGAATTGCTCGAGGAGCTCGAGAAGGACGGCGAGGCGGTCGCGGTCGTGATCGCCGATCAGATCATGCCCGGCATGAAGGGCGTCGATCTGCTCGAGAAGGTCGACAAGCGCTCGCCGACGACGACCAAGATCCTGCTCACCGGCCAGGCCGGCCTCGACGCGGTGATCGTCGCGATCAACCGCGCGCACCTGAATCACTACATCCCCAAGCCGTGGGACGAAGCGTCGCTCCACCTGGTGGTGGAGAACCTGCTCCGCCAGTACCGCCTCACCGAGGAGAACCAGCGCCTCATCGAGACGCTCAGCGCGAAGAACCAGGCGCTGCTCGAGATGAACCGCGAGCTCGAGGCGAAGGTACAGGAGCGCACGCACGAGCTCGCCGAAGCGAACGCGCGCCTCGCGCAGCTCGCGGTCACCGACGGGCTCACCGGCCTCTACAACCATCGCCACTTCCACGAGCGCCTCTCGCTCGAGGTCGAGCGCAGCGCGCGCAACGGCCTGCCGATGTCGCTGCTCATGGTCGACGTCGATCACTTCAAGCACTACAACGATCACCACGGTCACCCCGCCGGCGACGAAGTGCTCCGCCAGGTCGCGCGCCTGCTCTCGGAGGGCCGCCGCGCCAACGACGTCGTCGCGCGCTACGGCGGTGAAGAGTTCGGCCTGATCCTGGTCGACACCGCGAAGTTCACCGCGGCCAAGGTCGCCGAGCGCCTGCGCGATCGCGTCGCGACCCACCCGTTCGCCCACTCCGCCACGCAGCCCGGCGGCTGCCTGTCGATCTCCGTCGGCGTCGCGACCTTCCCCGACGACGCCACCGACGCCGAGGGCCTGATCCGAGGCGCCGACACCGCGCTCTACGCGGCCAAGCACGCCGGCCGCAACCGCGTCGTCCTCGCGACCGCCGCCAGCGACGCGACGATGGGCTGACCGAGGCGGGCGGTAGATCGCCGCCTCATCGCGTTGCTCGTGATGAGCGTAGCGCGACCGAGTCGTGCCTTTTCCCGAGCGCCGACATCGGCGCGGGCGCCGACGTTCGTGCGATCACGAGGCTCCGCGCCGCCGCCTTTTTCGGATTTCGGTTTCGGGCACAGACTCTGGACCTCCGCCTGAACGCGTTGCTCGCCCATTCAACCCGAAAATCTCAAAGGCCGGCGGCGCGGAGCCTCGTGATCGCACGAACGTGGGCGGCCGCGCCGAAGTCGGCGCTCGGGAATGAACCCTGACTGCGCGCTCCGCTCGCTCATGCAACGATGTCGACCGGTGAGCCGAGAATTGCCATGTCAATCCCGTGCGACTTCGTCTCTTTTTGATATAAGTGCCCTAATCATGACAACGCGGCGGCGGCGGTCGGCGTGGAACAAGAAGCGCAAGGGGCAGCTCGAGATCGATCTGCGCCCGCGCACCAAGCGCGGCGCGCTCCGCAAGAAGCGCGGTCGTCCTATCACGGGTAACCGCATGGATCCGCGCCATCGCACGCGCCCCGATCACGACGCGAAGCACCCGGTGCACATCGTTCTGCGCGTGACCCGCGAGGTCTCGAACCTGCGCACGCCGCACGCGTATCGCGCGATCCGTCGCGCCGTCGATCGATGCCGCGCGCGCAGCGACTTCCGCATCACGCACGCGAGCATCCAGTCGAATCATCTGCACTTGCTCGTCGAGGCCGACGACAAGCGCGCGCTCGCGCGCGGCATGCAGGGCTTCGCGATCAGCGCGGCCAAGCGCCTCAACCGCGAGCTGCGACGCGCGCGGGGCGA
>DATJIA010000288.1:0-27071 GCA_035493675.1 Kofleriaceae bacterium
GAAACGAGCGCGGATCGACAGCGCTCGATTGGCTGGTTCAGGTGGGCTTTGCCCGTGCTCGGCGTTGGACCGACCTGGGCAACAGCTCATCGAACAAGGGCTCCCTGTGCGGCTTCGCGTCCCGCCTCTCGCATCGCGTGCTCGACCGCGCGTGTCGCCGCTCGCACGACGTTGCGTTGCTAGTCGCTGCGATGCGAAGCTGGATAGTGTGACTATCTAGTCGTGCGTGGGGGCTGCTATCTGGGGATCGTGTGGCGGGATGACGAGCTCGAGCACGTGACGGTCGAGACGATCCATGTCGGCGATGTGATCGTCGTCGACGACGATTATCGGCGGCCGCGGCGCGTGCTCGGGCTCGCGACGACGAGGCACGGGCAGACCAATCGCGTGATCGGCTGGTTGATCACGCTGGAGGGACGGAACAAGGTCTGGATGCGGCGCCACGCGCTGGTCGCGCGGAGGCGCGCGCGCGCGCCGCTATAGCGCTTGATCGTAGAGCTGCACGGCGGGGAGCGCCTGCATGATGGTGGAGAGATCGGGGAGGCCGGTCGCGCATTGCAGCGTGGGTTCGAGGACCGCGGAGGTCGCGTAGTCGGTGACGTCCCAGCCGGTCGGGCCGTCGACGTAGGAGGTCTTGCAGTCGAACAGGAAGCCGGCGAGGTTCGCGCCGCAGACGCCCTTGGCGTTGGCGACCGTCAAGATGTCTTGGCCGGCGGCGTTCTGGATCTGGCAGAGATCCGAGAAGACGAGGTGGCCCGCGTTGCCGATGCCGACCAGGCGGCGCGGCGTCGGCGAGCTGCTCCACGCGGTCTTCACGCTGCCGAAGCTGACGACGGCGTCCGCTTCGCCGCCCATGAAGAGCGTCGACGCGAGGTGCGGCGACGAGGCGGCGGCCGTGTTGCCCGCGAGCACGATCGAGACCTGCACGCCGGGCTTGGTCGTCGCCGACGCGGCGGCGTTCGCGCCCGCGCTGTGACCGGCGACCGCGACCCGCGTCGCGTCGGCGTGCCCGGCGAGGAACGCGAGGTCCGCCGACGGCGACGCCAGCGCGGCGAGCTCGGCGTCGAGATCTCCGGACAGATCCTGCGGGCCGCTCGCGGGCGCGTTGCACACCATGCCGAGGAAGTCGCCGAGCTTAAGGCCGGGATGATCGGCCGCGATCACGATGAAGCCGCGGCTCGCCCAGTGCGTGACGATCGGCAGCGATTGATGGCGGAACGCGGCGGTGCCGTGCACGAACAGCACGACCGGATACGGGCCGTGTGTCTCGTCGAGCGGCAGCTCGCGGTAGCAGTCGCAGCGCTGGACTGGGTTGTCGGCGTCGGGGATCTTGGCGGCCTCGGCCGGCGGGAGCTGCGCGCGGATGTCGTAGGTCGCGGCGTCCTTGCCGGCGTCGGAGCCGGGCGCCGCCGGGTACCAGACCTCGGCGGTGAGCCGGCCGATCGTGACCGTGCGCGCGCCGACCGGCCACGGGCCGCGCGCCTTCGGATCGATCGGGTTCGCGAGCAACGACGTGCCCGCACATCCGATCGCCGACGACGGCGCATCGCCGCCCGCCGGGGTCCCCTGGTTCGCGCTGCCGCAGGCGGCCGCGACGATCGACGACGCCAAGACCATGCCTCGCTTCATGGCCGCGACGATGCGCCCCGTCACTGGAGTGTTCCACTCTCCAGTGCTGTCAGCGGCTCTCATCGAGACGCGGCTTGACTGGCGACCGAGACTCTCTAGTATCGCGGCGTGGAGTTGGTCCGAATCGGCGAGCTCGCGCGGCGCTCTCGGGTGCCCGTCGCGACCATCAAGTTCTACGTGCGCGCGGGGCTGATCGCGCCGGCGCGCAAGACCGGACAGACGATGTCGTGGTACTCGCCGAAAGTCGTCGAGCGCCTGAAGGCGATCAAGGAGCTGCAGGAACGCCAGTTCCTCCCGCTCGACGTGATCAAGCAGGCGCTCGATCGGGACGAAGAGGCACCCGACGAGCTGGCGGCGGCGGAGGCGATCGCCGGCGTGCTCGCCAAGCGCGGCGGCCGCCGCTCGCGCACCCGCGACGAGGTGCTCGCGCGCGGCGCGTCGGCGATCGAGCTGCAGTGGCTGGCCACGGCCGGGCTCGCCGTGCCGGGCGCCGACGGCGCGTATCGCGGCGACGATCTCGCCCTCTTGTCGACGCTCGGCGCCGCGCGGCGGGCCGGCATCCGCGCCGACATGTTGCCGTTCGACATCATGCAGGCGTACTTGATGGCGCTGCACGCGCTGGTCGAGGTCGAGCTCCGGCTCTTCCGCGACGGCGTGATCCGCAAGGCCGATCGCCGCGACGTCGCGCGCTTGACGACGGCGGCGACCAAGCTGTCCGAGCGCCTGGTCGTGATCGTGCGCCGCAAGCTGCTCTTGCCCACGTTGCGTCAACTGATCGAGGAGGAGCTCGATGTCGAGGATCGCACTCTGCGCAAGCCTGCTGATCGCGTGCGGGGGCAACACCAGCGGAGCCGGCCACGTCGACGCGCGCGGTAGCGCCGGCCTCGACGCGCCCGCGTCGCGCATCGACGGCGGCGGCGGCACGCCCGACGCGCCGCCGGTCACCACCAGCGACGCCGCCGCCGCGATCGATCCCGCCGACGACGGCCCGTACGCGGTGTCGACGTCGACCAAGACGATCCCCGGCGCCAAGGCCTCGCGCTCGCTGCCGGCGACGCTCTTCGTGCCGGTCGACGGCCCGACCCCGCGCGCGCTGGTCGTGATCTCGCCCGGCTTCCAGCTGCAGCGCACGCAGTACACGTCGCTCGCGCGCCACCTCGCGACCTGGGGCTTCTCGGTCGTGCTCACCGACTACGCCGACACCGGCTTCTTCGCGGATCACACCGAGCTCGCCAACGACGTGCCCGCGGTGATCACGTGGTCGATCGCGGAGCCGTCGCTCGCCGTCGACGCCCAGCGCATCGCGGTCGCCGGCCACTCGCTCGGCGGCGACATCAGCACGTTCGCGGCTTCGCTCGATCCGCGCATCAAGGCGGTGATCGGCTGGGATCCCGTCGACGCCAGCAATCCGTCGGTCGTCCCCGAGAAGATGAGCGCGATCACCGCGGCGATCGCGGTCGTCGGCGAGACGACCGACAAGAGCGGCGGCGGCATGCCGTGCGCGCCCGCGGGCGACAACTTCGAGGCGTTCTACGCCGCGTCGCCGGCACCCGCGATCCAGGTGACGATCGTCGGCGCGTCGCACATGAACTGGGTCGACGATCCGTCGTGCCTCGTGTGCGGCTTCTGCACGGCGGGGACCGCGACCCCCGCGACGGTGCACACGATCACGCGCCGCCTCGACGTCGCGTGGCTGCGCCGCCAGCTCTACGCCGACACCAGCATGGACGCGTGGCTCGATCACCCGCCGGAGCTCGCGACCGGCGAGGTCGCGATCGCGCGCCGCTGATCGTTCAGCGCGGCGCGAGGCGCACGCGCGCGTCGAGGGCGACGGCGCCGCGCGGCAGCACGCGGAGCGGGTTGATCTCGAGGTCGGTGAGCTCGGGCAGCTCCTCGGCGAGCGCGGAGATGCGCGTGATCACCTCTTCGAGCGCGGCGCGATCTGCGGGCGGCGCGCCGCGGAAGCCGTCGAGCAGCTTGGCGCCGCGCAGCTCGCCGAGCATCTCGCGCGCGTCGAGATCGGTGACGGGCACGAGGCGGAAGGCGGCGTCGCGCAGGATCTCGACCGCGACGCCGCCGGTGCCGGCGACCACGATCGGCCCGAGGCTCGGATCGATCGTCACGCCGACCAGCGTCTCGACGCCGCCGTCGACCTGGCGCTGCACGAGCACGCGCTCGAGCGACGGCACCCGCGCGCGCAAGGTCGCGACCGCGTCGCGCACGCCGGCGGCGTCGCGCACGTCGAGGATCACGCCGCCGACGTCGCTCTTGTGCACGAGGCCGGGCGCGATCGCCTTGATCGCGAGCGGATAGCCGAGGCGCTCGGCGGCCAGCGGCGCGGCGTCGGGCGCGGCGGTGATCGCGGGCGCGAGCGCGACGCCGGCGAGCTCGAGCAGGTGCGCGACGTCGTCGGGCGCGAGCCACACCGGCTGGGTCGCGCCGCCCGTCACGCGCGCGACGAGATCGCGGATCGCGCGGGCGCGCGGGCGATCGATCGTGCGCGCGGCGCCGCGCGGGCGCGCGCGCCAGCGGCCGTAACGGGTCGCCGCCGCCAGCGCGAGCGCCGCGTCCTCGGGGAAGCCGTAGCTCGGGATGCGGCCGCGCGGTCCGCCGCCGAGCGCCGCGGGCGCGCCGCGCGACGACATGAAGACGCTCGCGATCGGCTTGGCGCGCGGGACCGTGCCGGCGCCGCGCGCGATCGCGGCGGCGATCGACTCGGGCTCCGTCACCATCGGCGGGATGTAGATCACGACCAGCGAATCGACGTTCGGATCGTTGCCGACCAGCTCGATCGCGCGCGCGAAGTGATCGGGCGGCGCGCTCGCGGTCATGTCGACCGGGTTGCCGACCGCGGCGGCGGCGGGGAGCAGCGCGCGCAGCGCGTCGCGCGTGGTCGGATCGAGCGAGGGGAGCGACAGGCCGTGCGCCTCGCACGCGTCGGCGAGCAGGATGCCGGGACCGCCCGCGTTGGTGACGACGCCGACGCGCGCGCCCGCCGGCACCGGCTGGTGCGCGAGCAGCGCGCAGACGTCGAACAGCTCCTCCATCGTCTGCGTGCGCACGACGCCGGCCTGCGCGAACAGCGCGTCGACGCCGACGTCGAGGCTGGCGAGCGCGGCCGAGTGGCTCGCCGCCGCGCGCGTGCCGGCGGCGCTGCGCCCGCTCTTGATCGCGACGATCGGCTTCTTGCGCGCGACCTCGGGCGCGATCCGCGCGAACCGGCGCGGGTTGCCGAAGCTCTCCAGATAGAGCGCGATCACGTTGGTGCGCGGATCGTCGGCCCAGTACGCGAGCAGATCGTTCGACGACACGTCGGCCTTGTTGCCGACGGAGACGAAGCTCGACAGCCCGAGCTCTAGCGACGACGCGTGATCGAGCATCGCGAGGCCGAGCGCGCCCGACTGCGAGACCATCGCGATCGAACCCGCGGGCGGCCAGGTCGGCGCGAAGGTCGCGTCGAGCGGCGCGGTCGCGCGCGTATCGAGCACGCCCATGCAGTTGGGACCGACGAGGCGCATGCCGGCGCCGCGCGCGATCGCGAGCACGCGATCCTGCGCCGCGCGTCCTTCCGGCGAGACCTCGGCGAAGCCCGAGGTGATCACGACGACGCCGTGCACGCCGAGCTTCGCGCACTGCGCGACCACGCCCTCGACCGCGGGCTGCGGCACCGCGACGATCGCGAGATCGACCGGCGTGTCGAGGATCTTCGTCGTCGGCATGCCGTCGATCGGCTCACCGCTCGGGCTCACGACCGTGATCGGCCCGGGGAACGCGCGCGCGCGGAGGTTGGCGAGGATCGCGCGGCCGATCCCGCCCGGCTTGCGCGACGCGCCGAAGATCGCGATCGAGCGCGGCTCGAAGAAGACCTTCACGCTCGCCGCGCGCGCGAGCCGATCGCGCTCGAGGTGCGCCGCCGCGAACGCCTCGGTCTGCGCGATCGGGAAGACGACGTGGACGACGTCGTGGTCGCGCGTCTCGTGGGTGACGAAGCCGCTGCGGGCGAAGACGTCGCGCATCGCGCGGTTGTCGGCGAGGACGTCGGCCTCGAGCTCCTCGATGCCGCGCGCGCGCGCGATCTGCGCCAGGTGCTCGAGCAGGACGGTGCCGATGCCGCGGCCCTGGTGCAGATCCGCGATCGCGAACGCGACCTCGGCGCGCGCGCCGCTCGCCAGGTAGCGGCCGACGCCGATGATCTGATCGCCGAGCGTCGCGACCAGCCCGACGTGCGTCGACTGATCGCACTCGGTGTAGTACGCGAGCTCCTTCGCGGTGAGCTCGCGCTTGGCGCCGAAGAAGCGGTGGCGCACCGACTCGGCGCCGAGATGCGCGAAGTGATCGGCGAGCCGCGCCTTGTCGTCGGGGCGGATCGCGCGGATCAGGATCGAACCGCCGTCCTTGAGGATGATCGTCTCGTTCAGATCGCGGGGCACCCCGGCCCCTTACGCAAACGGCGCGCCGCCTCATCTCCGCGGGATCGCGCGCGGAAGCGCGGCAGATGTTGCGCGCGGCGCACGATCCGCGCACGCCTTGCGCGATCAGCGCGCGTGGACGGTCAGCGACGACGCGGCCTCGACGTCCTTGGCGACCCGCCGCTGCAGCTCGCCGGTGAGCGCGGGATCGCGCGTCGTGATCAGCACCTCGATGAGGTCGCCGCTGCGATGCGCGACGACCTCGATGCCCGCGAGATCGAGCGGGCAGTCGTCCATCGCCGTGCGGCCGAGCATCATCCACGCGCGATGGCACCGCATGTCGGCGAGCACCTCGTCGGGCGTGCCGGCCTCGCGCGCGAGGTACACGACCGCGCCGCGCGCGACGTTCGCGCCACCGACGGCGAAGCGTTGGATCGGCGAGACCTCCGCCTGATCGCGCCCGGTGCACGCGTCTTGGTACTCCGCTTCGATCTGCGCGGCGGCGCCGCGATGGATCTGCGCGAGCCGTTCGTGATCGCGCGCGTCCCAGTAGTAGAACCACGGAGGCCCGGCGCTGATCGCACCGACGGTGTCGCCGGCGCGAGGCTGCGGCTCCGGCCAGGCCTGGCGCGCCGCTTCGCTGTGCTCGCGTGCGGCCTCGAGGTGATCGCCCGCGCGCAAGCCGCGCGCCCCCGGACGTGCTTGTTCGGCCGGAGTTGCGCAGGCGACCAGGAACGACGCGGCGATGAGGGCCTTCATGCCCGTGGTCGGTGCATCGGCCGTGCCCGGAACGAGTCTTGCTCTACTTCGCGGCATGAAGCGCATCCTGCTCCTCGCGTTCCTCGCCGGTTGCGGCCAGGCGGCCGATGCGCCGGCGCGCACGTTCGTCCCGACCGCGTACACCGACACGCCAGATCGCGCGGCGACCGATCGGCTCGCCGCGCTGGTCCCGATCGATCCCGATTGTCACTCGGCCGGCGTCGAGGCGCTCACGCTCACCGACGGCGACGACACGATCTTCGCGTCGGTCGCGCAGGGCGTGGTCGTCGTCGGACCGGGCCCGCGCGATCGCGTGCTCGCGCGCGCGCCGATCGCCGAGTGCGGCGGCTCCGGCGACGCGATGGTGTCGTTGTCGATCGGCAAGAGCTCGAGCGGCGCGCGCGTGATCGTCGCGGTCGCCACGATCGGCGGCCATCGCGAGGCGGAGACGGTCGTCGCGACCTTCGCGCTGCGCGACGATCACTCGCTCGAACGCCTGCCCTGAAGCAGCCGGCGCGCGACGAGGACCGGGATCGCCGGGATCGCGACCGCGGCGGCGAGGGTCGCCGCCGGAAGGGGCGCGAAGTCGAACAGCGCGCGCAGCCACGGCACCAGCAGCGCGGCCGCGGCGAGCGCGCCGGCGCCGGCGACCAGCAGCAGCGCGCCGCGGTTCGCGCGCAGCGGCTGGGCGCGACACGCGATCAGGATCGCGAGGTTGCCGGCGACCAGCGTCGCGAACGCGATCGCCGAGCGCGCGGCGAGCGGCATCTCCGCCGAGACGGCCCAGGCGATCACGGCGATCGCCGCGGCGAGCGCGACCGCACCGAGCGCGGCGCTCGCGAGCAGGCGGCGTCGCTCGAGGAGCGCCGTGCCCGGCGCCCGCGGCGGCCGCCGCATGAGATCGGCGGCGGGTGGATCCATCTCGAACACGATCGAACAGGTCGGATCGATCACGAGCTCGAGGAAGACGATGTGGATCGGCGCGAGCAGCCCACCCCACCCGAACAGCGGCGGCAAGAGGGACACGCCCGCGATCGCGATGTGGACCGCGACCAGGTACGCGATCGACGCGCGCAGGTTGTCGAAGATCGCGCGGCCGGTGCGGGCGGCGTCGACGATCGCGCGCAGATCGTCGCGCACGAGCACGAGCCCGGCCGCCTCGCGCGCGACGTCGCTGCCCCGCCCGCCCATCGCGATCCCGATGTCGGCGGCGGCGAGCGCGGGCGCGTCGTTGACGCCGTCGCCGGTCATGCCGACGACCTCGCCGTCGGCCTGCAGCGCGCGCACGATGCGGAGCTTGTGCGCGGGCACCGCGCGCGCGATCACGTGCGTGCGCGCGAGGCGCGCGGCGAGCGCGGCGTCGTCGAGCGCGTCGATCTCGTCGCCGCCGATCACCTCGGTCGCGTCGATCCCGGCGGCGCGCGCGATCGCGCGCGCGGTCTCGCGGTGATCGCCGGTGACCATCACGACGCGGATGCCGGCGCCGCGGCAGCGCGCGACCATCTCCGCGGTGTCGGCGCGCAGCGGATCGGCGAGCCCGACCAGGCCGACGATCCGGAACGCGTAGTCGTGCGGCTCGTCGGAGATCTTGTTCTCGGACGCGGCGGCGACGCCGAGCACGCGCGCGCCTTCCTTCGCCATCGCGTCGGCGCGCGCACGCCAGCGCGCGAGCTCGTCCGCCTCGAGGTGGCAGAGATCGAAGATCGCCTCGGGCGCGCCCTTGGTCGCGATCACGATCTGCTGCGCGTCGTCGCGCCACGCGTGCGTCACCGCCAGCAGCCCGGAGCGGAGCGGGTACTCGCGCAGCGGCACCCAGCGCGGATGGACGTGCTCGGTGTCGGCGAGCGCGCGCGCGGCGAGCGTCGCGAACGCGCGATCCATCGGATCGGTCGGCTCGCGCGGGCACGCGAGCAGCCCGTACTCGACGAGGCGGTGCGCGTGCTCGGGCAGCTCGGCGAGCTCGGGCGCGACCGCGAGCTCGCCTTCTTCCGTCGAGAGGCGCGCGATCGACATGCGGTTCTCGGTCAACGTACCGGTCTTGTCGACGCACAAGACCGTCATCGCGCCGAGCGTCTCGATGCTCGACGCGCGCCGCGCGAGCACGCCGAAGCGCGCGATGCGCCACGCGCCGAACGTGAAGAACACGCTCAAGACGACCGGCAGCTCCTCGGGCAAGAGCGACATCGCGAGCGTGATCCCCGACAACAGCGCGGCCAGCCACCTGCCCTCGCCGAGCCCGCGGATCACGACGAGCACGATCGCGAGGCCGATCGCGAGCGCCGCGAGGCGCGGCACCAGGCGCATCACGTCGCGCTGCACCGGCGCCGGCGAGACGTCGATCGCCGCGATCGACGCGCCGATGCGCCCCATCTCGGAGCGCGCGCCGGTCTGCGTGACGATCGCGATCGCGTGGCCGGCGGTGACCAGCGTGCCGGCGTGCGCGAGGTCGCCGCGCGCGGGATCGCGGACCGCGGGCACCGACTCGCCGGTGAGCAGCGATTCGTCGACGGAGATCGGCGCGCCGTCGACCAGGCGCGCGTCGGCGGGCACGCGATCGCCTTCGGCGATCTGGATGACGTCGTCGGGGACGAGCTCGCGCGCGTCGAGCGGGACCCAATCGCCGTCGCGCCGCACGCGCGCGGTCGGGCTCGCCAGCTCGCGCAGCGCGCGGACCGCCGACTCGGTGCGCCGCTGCTGCACGAGCTCGATCGCCATGATCACGACGACCGAGGCGCCGAGCGTGAGCGCCTCGGTGAGATCGCCGAAGATCACGTAGAGCGTGGTCGCCGCGATCAGCAGCAGGAACATCGGCTCGCGCACGATCTCGACGACGCTCCACGCGAACGAGCGGCGCCTCGCCTCGGGCAGCGCGTTGGCGCCGACCGTCGCGCGCCGGCGCGCGGCCTCTTCGTTCGTCAGCCCGATCAACGTCGCGTCGACCATAGCAGCACCACCGCGGCGACGAGCAGGCCGGCGTCGAGCGTCACGCCGAGCCGCACGATCCCGAAGACCGCGTAGAAGAGCCCGGCGCCCGCGAGCATCACGCGCCACGCCGCGCGCCCACCGCCGGCGACGATCGCGAAGCCGATCGCGATCGAGAGCGTCGGGCACGGCACCAGGCCGACCGGCGCGGCGAGCAGGTAGGCGGCGGGATTTCCGTCGAGGAAGTGTGGGTACACCCAGCCGAACGCGATCGCGGCGAGGCCCGCCGCGGTGGCCGCGCCGGCGCGCACCGCGACCCGCCCGCGCGGCTCGTGCGCGGTCGTCGCGATGATCGCGACCGCGAGCGCGGCGAAGACGATCGCGTTGAACGGGTTGTGCGCGACGCCGGCGGCGATCGCGACCGACGCGGCGAGCGCGGCCACCAGCCGCGCGACGTGCGCGCGCCGGAGCCGCCCGGTCAGCAGCAAGACGAGCGCCGCGCCGACGACGACGTGCCACGCGACCGCGATCGCGATCCCGTCGTGCGCGAGCGACGTCAGGCCGGAGAGGATCTCTTCGCGGGTCGGCATGGCGACCTCAGGGGGCGCGGGCGGCGACCTCGACGCCGTCGGTGACGCGATCGCTCGGGTGGAGCACGACGGTCGCGCCGGCGTCGAGGCCCTTCACGATCTCGACGTCGAGGCGGCCGCGATGCCCGAGCTCGACCGGCCGCAGCCTCGCGCGCCCGCGATCGATCGCGTACACGGCCCAGCCGCCGCGATCGCGGAAGACCGCGCTCGACGGCACGATCAGCGCGTCGCCGCGCCACGTGATGACCCGCGCGTCGACGCGATAGCCGTCGCCGAGCGCGCCGGGCGGATCGTCGACGCGCGCGATCACGTCGACGCGTTGCTCCTCGACGCCGAGCGCCGAGACCTTGGTGAACGCCGACGGCTCGATCTCGCGCACGTGCGCGAGCAGCGGATCGCCGCCCCAGCCCTCGAGCGCGACCTCCATGCCGGGCGTGATCCGCGCGGCGTCCGACGACAAGACGTCGATCACGACCTCGAGCCGGCGCGGATCGCCGAGCTCGAGCAGCGGTTGACCGGCGAGCACGGGGCCGGCGCTGTCGCGCACGACGCGCAGCACGCGCCCGTCCGCCGGCGCGAGCACGACCGCGGGCTCGGCGGCGGGGCCCGAGCCGCCGCGCAGGATCGCGCGCGCGGCGTCGACGTCGGCGAGCGCCGCGGCGCGCGCGGTGACCGCGGTCGCGAGATCCTCGTCGGCGACGCGGGCGGCGAGCTCGTCGCGCTCGCGGTCCGCCGCGGTGATCGCGCCGCGATCGGCGAGCTTGATCGCGCGATCGGCGTCGCGCGCGGTCTGATCGCGCAGCGCGGTCGCGCGCGCGATCATCGCCTCGGTCTGCTTGCTGCGCGCGATCGCCGCGGCGAGGCGCGCCTTGGCCTCGTCGCGCGTGCGCGGATCGAGCAGCGCCGGATCGGGCGCGCGGATCCGCGCGATCGCGTCGCCGGCGGCGACCGGCGCGCCGGCCTCGAGCTCGACGCGCTCGAGCGTGCCGCTGATCGGCGCCGACACGACGAACCGATCGAGCACGCGCGTGCGGCCGTCCTCGTCGATCTCGACCTCGAGCGTGGCGCGCCGCGCCGTCGCGACGTCGACGTCGACCGGCTTCGGCAGCGACGCGCGCACGATCACGACCGCGCCGCCGGCGGCGAGCGCGATCAACGCGCCGCGCTTCACCCAGCGCCGGACGGCGCGGCGTGCCGCGTGGTTCGACCGGCGACGTGCGGTGCTCGGCTGGAGCGGGGCGGTGGTGGTCGCGGTGGTCATGACGAGCTCCTTCATTCGGATGCCGACTTGAGGACGGCGACGAGATCGAGGTGATCGAGCTTGCGGCGCACGAGCAGCGCGCTGACGAGACCCGAGACCAGCGCGATCATGGTCGCGCCGACGTAGGTGGTGTCGGCGATGTGGAGCGGGAACTTCACGGTGTCGGGATCGAAGCCCTGCGCCATCAGGGCCGCCCACGCGTGGCCGAGCCACAGCCCGAGCGGGATCCCGAGCACGACCTGGAGCGCGAGCTCGCCGAGCAGGACGCTCGAGATCTCGCGGCGCGTGAAGCCGAGGACGCGCAGGCTCGCGAGGTCGCGGCTGCGCATCGACAGCGCGATGCGCGCGTTGTTGTAGACGACGCCGATCGAGATCGCCGCCGCGCTGAGCGTCAGGATCATCGTGATCACCAGCATCGACTCGCCGGTCTGCGCACGATAGCGCTCGACGATGTGCGCGCGCGTCGACACCCCGAGCACCGACGGGAAGTCCTTGAGCCGCGCCGAGACCTCGTCGCGCCGATCGGCGTCGACCGACAGGAGCGCGATCGACGCGCGCGGCTCCTCGTCGAGCAGGCGCGCGAGCCAGTCGGCGCGCGCGTAGACCTGCAGCCCGAACGCCTCGTCGATCAGGCCGGCGACCCGCGCGCGGTGCGTGCGCCAATCGCCCTCGAGGAGATCGACCTCGACCTCGTCGCCGACGTCGACGCCGAGCAGGCGCGCGAGCCGATCGTTCACGACCAAGCCGTCGGTGGGCAGCGCGATCGGGCGCTCGCCGCCGCTCATCAGGTGCCGCAACCTCGACGGCTCCGGCAGGCCGGTGATCGTCGTGTCGCGCCAGCGCGCGCCCGCGTGCATGCGCACCGGCACGATGCGCTCGCCCTCGACGAACGTGACGCCGGGCAGGTGCGCCAGCTCGTGCAGCGCGCGCGGCGGCGACGCGCGCACGAACGTCACCGTCACGTCTTCCTGGTGCTCGCGCGGGAAGACCTCGTCCATCAGGTAGTCGAACGAGTTCCACGAGAACCGGCCCATCACGAAGATGCCGACGCCCATCGCGATGCCGAGGGTCGACATCGCGAAGCGCACGGGTCGCCGCTCGATCTCGCGCACGACCATCATCGCGGAGGCGCCGAGCCCGAGCCCCTCGAACAGCGAGCGTCGATAGACGAGCGGCGTCGCCGGCCGCATCGCCTCCGCCGGCGGCATGCGCGCGATCCGGCGCAGCGAGATCATCGCGCCGCTCACCGCCGCGACCACGCCGATGCCGATCGTGATCGCGACCAGCCCAGGCGTGACGTGATGGAGCCGCATCGGGAAGCGGTAGAAGTCCGAGTACAAGGCCGTCATCCAGCGTCCGGACCACACGCCGAGCGCGAGCCCGAGCAGCGACGCGATCCCGACGATCGCGATCACCAGCACCAGGTAGTGGCGCGCGATGCGCCCGTTCGAGAAGCCGAGCGCCTTGAGCACCGCGATCTGCGTGCGCTCGAGGAAGATCAGCCGCGACAGGACGACGTTGACCAGGAACGCGGCGACCGCGAGGAAGATGCTCGGGATCACGAGCGCGAGCGTGCGCAGGATGCCGAGCTCGCTGGTCAACGCGTAGTTGGAGAGCTGCTTGTCGCGGCCGACCGCGTGGCGCGCGCCGTAGCGCGCGAGCTCGCGATCGACGCCGTCGAGGACCGCGGCGAGCGACGCGCCGGGCTCGAGCTGGATCACGACGTCGTCGAACGCGCCCTCCATGCGGAAGGCGGGCGCGATCGTGCTGCGCAGCATCCAGAACACGACGAAGCGCCCGTTGTCGGCGACCATCTCGCGCCCCGACATCGCGAGCACGAACTCGGGCGACAGCGCGATCCCGACGACCTGGAGCTGGCGCACGCGCCCTTCGATCACCGCGGGCACGTGATCGCCCGGCTGCAGGTGATGCGCCTCGGCGAACTGCTCGAGGATCACCGCCTCGTCGGCGGCGCCCGCCACCGGCAGGCGGCCCGCGCGCAGGTAGAGCCCGTCGAGCGGCGGCGTGCCGTCGTCGGGGATCGAGAGGATGCGCCCGGTGACCGGATCGCTGGCGTCCGCGATCGGCACCATCACGTCCTCGGCGATGCGCGGGTACACGACCGCGACGCCGGGCAGGCGCTCGAGGCGCGCCGCGGCGGCGTCGGGCGCGCGCTCGAGCCGCGCGAAGACGTCGCCGAAGCGATACGCGTCGTAGTACGCGTCGCGCGCGCCGATCAGCGACTGCCACGTCGAGCGCAGCATGATCATCGCCATGAAGCCGCACGCGAGGACGAGCGCGATCGTCGCGACTTGGCCCTTCAGCCGCCACAGATCGCGTCCGAGCTTGCGATCGAGCGCGCTCACCAGCGCAGCTCCTCGGCGGGGATCCGCCGCGCCGGCCGTTCGCTGCGCGCGATCCGCCCGTCGGCCAGCGTGACCACGCGGTGCGCGATCGCGGCGATCGGCGCGTTGTGCGTGATGATCGCGGTCGTGGTGCCGAGCTCGCGGTTGATCCGCTCGAGCACGGCGAGCACGCGCACGCCGGTCTCGAAGTCGAGCGCGCCGGTCGGCTCGTCGCACAAGAGCACGTCGGGACGCTTGGCGACCGCGCGCGCGACCGCGACGCGCTGCTGCTCGCCGCCCGAGAGCTGCGCGGGGAAGTGATCGAGGCGCTCGCCGAGCCCGACCAGCGCGAGCGCGTCGGCGGGATCGATCGGATCGTCGGCGATCTCGGTGACCAGCGCGACGTTCTCGCGCGCGGTGAGGCTCGGCACCAGGTTGTAGAACTGGAAGACGAAGCCGACGTGGCGGCGGCGATACCAGGTCAGCTCGTCCTCGTCGGCGGCGGTGAGATCCTCGCCGCGGTACTCGACGGAGCCGCTGGTCGGGACGTCGAGGCCGCCGAGGATGTTGAGCAAGGTCGACTTGCCGCTGCCCGAGGCGCCGAGCAGGACCATCAGCTCGCCTTCGATCAGGTCGATGTCGACGCCGCGCAGCGCCTGCACGTCGACCTCGCCCATGCGGTAGCGCTTGGTCAGCGCGCGGCCGCTGATCACGGTCGTCATGCGAGCCCCCGCCAGCGCCGCAGCTCGTCCTCGAGCTCGAGGCGCAGGCCCGATCGATGGACGCGCACCCACGCGAGCCGCGTCGTGTCGGTCGCGAGGCAGCGCTTGTAGCGCGCGTCGCCGCCGAGCAGATCGTAGACGTCGCGCCCGACGGCGGCGGCGTGCTCGATCGCGGCGGCGTGACAGACGTAGCCGGGCTTGGCGTGCGGATCGTCGCGGTGCGCGAAGCCGGATTGATAGAAGAGCACGCGCCCGTTGGCGACCAGGTTGTAGAGACAGCCGAGCGTGCCCTCGCGATCGCGCACGCGCAGCAGCTCGAGCTCGCCGCGCCGGAAGCGGCGCGCGATCAGCCGGCGATGGAAGCGGAGGATCCACGGATCGGCGAAGGCGCCGCCGTCGCCGCGCGCGCGCCAGTAGCGCTCGTGCAGCCAGATCAGCTCGTCGAGGATCGCGTGCGCCTCGCGCTCGTCGCGCGCGAGCTCGACCTGCAGCTCGCCGGCGGCGCGGCGGGCGCGCCGCAGCTGCGCGCGCGTGGAGCGGCCGAGGAGCGACACGTAGTCGCCGTGCGCGCGCACGCGCGCGAGATCGACGAACGGCGACGCGACGTCGCGATCGACGCACACGCGGAAGCCGGTGGGAGCCGCGGCGCGCAGATCGAGGAAGGCGTCGAGATCGATCGCCGGCAGCACCAGCTCGTCCCAGTCGCCGGGCAGGAGGTGGATCACGTCGGCGAGGCGCGGGTGCGCCGACGGCGCGGCGAGCAGCGCGTTGTGCTCGACGCACAGCTCGTCCTCGCGCGGCCAGCCGGTCGCGTTCAGGAAGCGCGCGCGGGTCGGCAGCACGTGATGGCGCAGCACGCGCCGCTTGCCGAGGAAGCAGGCGGCGATCGGCAGGCCGCCGCTCCTGATCACCGCGAGCTCGGGCGCGTGCTCGCGCGGCAGACACGCGAGCCAATTCTCGATCCAGCCCCAGGTGAGGAAGTACGACGGCCGCGCGTCGGCCTCGAGCGTGCGCCAGATCGTCTCGACCTCGGACGCGAACGGATCGCGGAGATCGAGCGTCAGCGTCACGACACGACCTCGGGCCGATCTGGCCGATCGGGATCGATCACGAGCCAGTCCTCGTGCCACAGGAGCGCGCACGCGCGATCGCACGGGCCGTGGCGGCGCGCGCCGACGCAGCGCGCGCCGTCGAGCAGGTAGATCGGCCTGGGCGGCGCGAGCCAGCGATCGTCCTCGAACACCTTCGTGATCACGCCGGCGATCGCGAGGCGCTTGCCCGCGTAGATCGCCATCTCGGGCATGAACGTGACGCCGTCGCGCCGGCCCGCGAGATCGAGGCCGCGCTCGATCTCGTCGAGGTCGCGCACGCGCGCGTGGCGCTTCGCGGGCTCGCGCGCGGTGATCGGGCGCGGCGCCGCCGCGGGCTCGAGCCACTCGTCGCGATAGAAGAGCGGGCAGTGACGGCCGCAGCCGCCGCCCTCGGCGGTGCAGTCGACGCCCTCGAGCATCACGGTGCGCGTGATCGCGCGGTACGCGCCGTGATCGTCGCGGATGCGGCGCACGTGCTTCGCGACCCGATAGACGCGGCCGCACGTCGTCCATTGCGCGGGCACGAACGCGAGGCCGCGCAGGCGATCGCGCTCGTCGAGGGTCGCGCGGATCGTCGCGGCGTCGCGGACGCGCACCCACGATCCGGGCGCGAAGGTCGACGGCGCGCCGAACGACGGCGCCGGCGTGCGGCGCAACGCGCGCCGGAGGCCCAACCCGCGCTCGATCCGCACGCGCGTACGCGCGCCGAACGGGTGATCGCCGACGAGATCGCCGCGCTGGCAACCGCGCGGCAGCGGCGCGCGCAGGTTCGCCGGCAGGCGCGGGCGCACGCGCTCGCGCAACCAGTAGCCGGCGAGGCCGCGCGGCGAGCGCCGGTAGATCGTGATCGCGACCTGCCGGTGCGCGCGCTCGGTCCACTTGTGCTTCCACTCGTCCTCGCGGCCGACGAAGTCGAGCTCGTGCTTGCCGCGCGCCGCGGCGTCGCGCGCCGCGTGCAGGATCATCAAGTGACCGGGGCTGACCTGCGCGAACGACGGGTCGTAGCCGATCTTGAGCGCGTAGATCGTGCGCGCGTCCTCGACCGAGATCAGCGTCGCGATGCGTCGCCCGCCCGCCGTGATGAACGAGATCGATGCATGCCGCGTCCAGCGCAGGAGCGCGCGATACAGGTGCTCGACGCGCGTGTCGGCGGTGATCGCGGTGCGCGCGGCGCCCTTCCACGCCATCGCCTCGATCGCGAGCGCGGCGTCGACGTCGGCGCGCGACGGCGAGACGATCCGCTCGAACGTGACGCCGCCCGCCTTGCGCTCGCAGCGCGCGAGGTTGGCGCGGAACTTCGCGTTCATCTGCGCCTCGAAGCCGTCGAGCGCGAGGTAGAGGTGGCGCCCGTCGGGGCGCAGCACGACGGGACAGCCGTCGGCGCGCGCGAGCTCGGGCAGGCGGCGCGCGAGCGGCGAGTCGTCGCGGACCTTGTCGAGCACGATGCGGTGCCAGCCGCGGTCGCGCGCGAGCGCGTGCCACAGCGGCGCGATCGCGTCGGCGTCGCCGCACGCGTCGAACGCCGGCGAGTGATCGCAGCGCAGCGACCGCAGCGTGTCGCCGGCGCGCACCAGCGGCAGCGCGCCGCGCAGCGCGCCCGGGCTCCACGCCTCCGCGATCACCGGATCGCCGTCGGCGAGCGGCGCGGCGAGCGCGAAGAATTCGGGCGCGAGGAAGGGCGGCGCGCCGGTCGCGAGCTCGCGCCATCGATCCCAATCCGCCGTACGCCGCACGTGGGCGAGCGCGATCAAGCCTCCGTCGCTAGGGCGTCGATTCCGCACGCCGTCGATCGTTGCAAGGGACGTTCCCCGGATCTCGCGCACGATTCGCGCACGCATTGCATGCGCGCCGCCGCGCGCCGCTCAGGTTTCGCGCGCGAGCAGATCCGAGAGCGCGCGCAGCGCGTCGATCGACGTGAAGATGCCTTCGATCCCGCGCGGACCGACGACGACGACCGAGCCGAGCTTGCGATCCATCATCTCGTGCGTGACCTCGTCGAGCGCGGTGTCGAGCGGGACCGCATAGACGTCGGTGGTCATCGCCTCGCCGACCGTGACCTCGGTCGGCACGACGTCGCGCAGGCTCTCGAGCAGATGGAGATCGCGATCGCTGACGATGCCGACCAGGCGGCCGTGCTCGACGACCGGGAGATGACGGACGTGTCGCTCGCGCATCAGCCGGTGCGCGATCGCCATCGGATCGTTCGGCGAGACGGTCACGGGATCGAGCGACATGTAGCGCGCGACGCGCGGCATCAACATGAAGCGAGGTCGTGCATCACGCGTGCCCCGCGAACGTCTCCGCGAGCGTCTCGAGATCGCGCACCGCGTGCAGGTCGTGCGCAGCTTCTGCGATCGTGACGAGCTCGGTGCCCGGTCCGAGCGCGCGCCGGAACCGCGCGATCACGTCGGCGTCGGCGGCCGCATCGACGCGCGCGTTCGCGAGCGCGTCGCGCAGCCAGCGCACGGCGGGCGTGTCGGGCTCGCCGTCGAGCGCGGCCGAGTCGGGCGGCGCCGCGTGCACGCGGTTGACCACGACCGCGGCGAGCGGCGCGTCGAGCGCGCGCATGCGATCGGCGAGCGCGAGGGTCTCGTCGAGGACGAGCTGGCGCGGCGCCGCGATCAAGACGAACGCCGCGCCGCCCTGGTGGAGCAACGCGCGGGCGCGGCGCGCGCGGACGAGCGCGACCTCGGCGAGCGCGCCGGCGGCCTCGAAGAAGGTCGCGATGTCGTGCAGCGTGCGCGCGCCGGTCGCGCGCTCGAGGCGGCGCGCGAGGAAGCGCGGGATCGCGAGCGCGCCGCCGAGCCGGCTCGCGAGCAGCCGATCGATCTTCTCGGGCGCGCGCACGAAGTCGAGCGCGTGCGCGGCGGGCGGCGTGTCGAGGACGATCAGATCGTGGCGGCCGTCCTCGGCGAAGCGGCAGACCTCTTCGATCGCCATGTACTCGGTCGCGCCCGCGAACGAGGTCGAGAGGCGCTGGTAGAACGGGTTGGCGTCGAGCGCGCGCGCGATCGCGGCCGACGGCGCGTGCCGCCGCACGAACGCGTCCCACGATCGCTTGGTGTCGAGCATCGCGGCGGTGAACGCGCCGCGCGAAGTGCGGATCTCCTGTCCTTCCGGCGCGAGCCCGTCGAGGCCGAGCGCGCGGGCGAGCGCGCGCGCCGGATCGATCGTGAGCACGACCGCGCGGCGGCCGCGCGCGGCGGCGGCGATCGCGAGCGACGCGGCGACGGTCGTCTTGCCGACGCCGCCGGTGCCGACGCACACGATCAAGCGATGACGATCGATCAGCACACGGCCTCCGCGACGATCGGCGCGAGCGCGCGCGCCGGATCGGCGCCGCGGATCTTCGGCAGGCGCACGGCGATCACGCCGAGCTCGCGCTCGACGGCGGCGAGCCCTTCTTCCTGGATCCACGCCCAGCTGCGCGCGGCGCGCAGCGGCGCCGCGACGAGAGGATCACTGATCCGCGCGATCGCGTCGTCGACGCCCGGCGGCGGTGGGACCGCGCATTGGTTCGCGAACAACGCGCCGGTCGCGAGGTCGAGCGCGCGCAGCGCGCCGATCGTCTGCGCCGCCTCGCGCAGCGGCATCTCCTCCGGCGTCGCGACCACGTGGATCGCGACACGCGCGCGATCGCGCAGGAGCGCGGCGTTGACCGCGGCCTCGCGGTGCACGCGGCCGCCGTCGAAGGCGTCCTCGGCGGCGGCGGGCATGCGCAGGTGCTCGAGCGCGTGGCCCGACGCGCCCGCGTCGACGACGACGACGTCCCATCGATCCTGCAGCACGAACGCGTCGCGGATCTTGCCGATCGCCATCAGCTCGCGCAGCCCGGGCGCCGCGCCGACGAACGCGTCGTACAGCGGGTGCTGCGTCACCGCGCGCACGAGCCGGCCCAGCCGCACCTTGCGCGCGAGATATTCCGCGAGCGCGGCCGCGCCCTCGTAGCAATCGATCGTGATCGCCGCGTGACCGCGCAGCATCCGCGACAATCCGCCCGGTTGACCGAGCTCGATCGCGAGCGTGCGCGCGCCGCGCGCCGCCGCGGTGATCGCGATCGCCGCCGCGATCGTCGACGTCCCGACGCCGCCTTTGCCGGTGACGAAGTGGAGCCCGTGCACGCTCGCGATCGATGCAAGCCGCGTGGCACGTGCGCTGCACGGTGGAGGACCGTGCTCCCCGCCGTCTCACGACGCGCATCGACCGCGCCTCCCGTTGGTGGGCGCGCAGGAATCGCGCCGCCTCCGGTCCGCGCGCGGGGACGGCGGGGACACTACGACGCGATCGTGATCGGCAGCGGCGTCGGCGGCTCGGTCACCGCGGGCCTGCTCGCCCACGACGGCGCGCGCGTGCTCGTGCTCGAGAAGAACGACGCGCTCGGCGGCGTGCTCGCGTCGTACGTGCGCGACGGCTTCAAGCTCGATTTCGGCAGCCACCTGATCTCGCGAGGTTCGCGCGGGCCGCTCGCGCGCGCTCTCGCCGAGGCGGGCCTCGATCGCCCGCGCTTCCTCACGCACCCGATCCCCGTGCGATCGCGCGGGATGTTCGAGATCACCGCGCCCGCGCATCGCCGCGGCTTGATCGCGACCGCGCTCGAGGCCGCGCGGACCTTGCGCCTCGGCGCCGCCGAGCGCGCGCATCTCGCGCGAATGATCTTCCAGATGTTCACGCTGACCGAGTGGGAGCTGCGACGCTGGGATCGTCGCACCCTCGACGAGTTCGTGCGCTCGCACACGGAGCACCCGGGCGCGTACTTCTTGTTCAGCTTCCTCGCGTCGATCTTCTTCGTGCTGCCGCCGTGGCAGGTCTCCGCCGGCGAGGCGATCCGCTGCCTGCGCGACGTGCTCGCGTCGTATCGCCTGTCGTACGTGGAAGGCGGGATGGACTCGATCGCGCACGCGCTGCTCGCGCGCGTCGACCAGCGCGGCGGCGACGTCGTGACCGGACGCCGCGTCGTGTCGATACGTCCGGCGCCCGGACGCATCGAGGTCGCGACCGCCGACGGCGCCGAGTACACCGCGCCGGTCGTCGCGTGCAACCTCGCGCCCGCCGACGCGCTCGCGCTGATCGACGGCGAGCTGCCTCGCGACTACGTCGATCGCGTCGCCGCGCTGCGCGGCTCGGGCAACGCGCACCAGGTCAAGCTCGCGCTGTCGCGCCCGCTCGTCGAGGAAGGCTGCCTGATCGGCGGCGTGTCGCTCGAGGGCAAGACGCTCGCCGATCTCTCGATCGATCTGATGCGCACGACGGTCGACGCGATCGATCGCGGCGCGATCAGCGATCCGCTCGCGATCTACGCGCCGGTGCCGACCAACTACGATCCGTCGCTCGCGCCCGACGGCGGCCAGCTGATCGTCGCGTCGATCTACGGGCCGACCTGCGACGCGCCCGCCGATCCGTCGCCGCGCTGGCGCGAGCGCGCGATGGCGGCGTTGCGATCGATCATCCCCGGCCTCGACGACGCGCTCGTGTTCGCCGAGTGGACACCGATCCCGGCGGTCGCCGGCTGGATGGGCAAGTCGAACCGCGGCGCGATCTGCACCGGCCAGTTCCCGGGCCAGGTCGGGCGCGATCGCCTGCCGGTCGCGACGCCGGTGCCCGGCCTGTTCCTCGTCGGCGACGGCGCGGGCGGGCGCGGCATCGGCACCGAGCTCGCCGCCGCCTCCGCGATGGAGGCGGTCGCGCAGATCGAGGCCGCGACGATGCGGAGGGCCGCATGAGCGACCTCGCGCTCACGATGATGTGGCTCGCGATCCTCGGCGCCGGGCTCGGCGCCTGCGTGATCGCGCGCGCGCTCGGCCTGGCGTCGACCTACGTGCGCGATCTGCTGCACGTCGGCGCGAGCGTGTGGCTGCTCGGCTGGGCGCACTGGCACGGCGCCGCGCCCGCGATCGCGATCGTCTCGTCGGTCGCGGTCGCGATCGCGATCCTGCCGCTCCTCGCCGATCGCGTCTCGATCGCGGCGCGCTTCGTGCGCAGCGTCACCGGCGACGACGAGCGCTGGGGCGGGCTCGTGCTCTACACGATCAGCTACGCGGCGCTCACGTCGGTCGCGTTCGCGACCTCGCCGTTCGCACCGGCCTGCGGCCTGCTCGCGCTCTCGCTCGGCGACGGCGTCGGCGGCGCGTTCGGCCGCCGCTTCGGGCGCCGCCACTACCGCGCGCCCGGCGGCAAGCGGAAGAGCGTCGAGGGCTCGATCGTCGTCGCGCTCGGCGCGTGCGCGGGCGCGCTGATCGCGGGCGCGCTGTTCGATCACGCGATCGCGATCCCGATCGCGCTCGCGCTCGGCGCGATCGCCGCCGCCGTCGAGGCGCTCTCGCCGCGCGGCACCGACAACCTGTTCGTCCCCGCCGCGGTCTGGCTCGCGGCGCGCGCGCTCACCTAGGAGCTCGTCATGGTCACCCACGCCCTCCCCGCTCGCTCGCACGGCTCGAAGATCGCGTCCGGCGTGTGGCGCGTCGCCGATCCGAAGATCACGCTCGCGTCGGTCGCGGCGATGATCCTCGGCGTCGGCCTCGCGGCCTGGCGCGGGCCGCTCGACTACGGCTGGCTCGCGCTGACCGTGCTCGGCGTGTTCTGCGTCGAGGCCGCGAAGAACGCGTCGGGCGAGATCTTCGACTGGGACTCCGGCGTCGACGCCGACGTCCGAGACGACGAGCGCTCGCCGTTCTCCGGCGGCAAGCGCGTGATCGTCGACGGCCTGCTCACGCGCGCCGAGACCGCGATCGTCGCGGCGGTCTTCTACACGATCGCGATCGCGGTCGGCCTCGCGATCGTCACGCAGCGCGCGCCCGGCGTCTTGTGGCTCGGCATGGCCGGCGTCGCGCTCGCGTTCTTCTATCACGCACCGCCGCTGCGCCTCGCCTACCGCGGGCTCGGCGAGCTCGCGGTCGCGCTCGCGTACGGGCCGGTGATCGTCGGCGGCACGTACCTCGTGCAGCGCGGCTCGCTCGACGGCCTCGTCTTCCTCGCCTCGGCGCCGCTCGCGCTCGCGCTCGGCGCGTTCCTGTGGATCAACGAGCTCCCCGACGCGCGCGCCGACGCCGCCGCCGGCAAGCGCACGCTCGTCGTCCAGCTCGGGCGCGCCCGCGCGGCGCGCGCGTTCGTCGCGATCATCGCGGCCGCGTACCTGCTCGTCGCGCTGCTGCCGCTCGCCGGCTTCCCGGTGACGGTGTGGTTCGGGATGATCGGGCTGCCGCACGCGGCGTTCGCCGCGCAGCGCCTGGTCCGCGATCCGACCCACGTGACGTGGATCGTGCCCGCGCAGGCGTGGACGTTGCTCTCGTTCCTGTTGATGGCGATCGGCCTCGGCGCCGGTCTCGTGATCGCGTCGATCTGATGGAGGAACCCATGACGCTTCGCAATCGAGTGATCGAGTACCTCGACGACCGCACCGTGATCGATCTCGCGACCGCCGGGCCCGCCGGCCTGTGGATCGCGGCGGTGATGTACGTCCACGACGACCTCTCGCTGTACTTCACGTCGGTGTCGTCGACCCGGCACGGCGTGAACATCGAGTCGACCCATCACGTCGCGGGCGCGATCACCGACGAGTGCCGCACGTGGATGGAGATGAGGGGCCTGCAGTTCGACGGCACCGTCGAGCGCGTCGACGATCCGGCCGAGCTGCGCCGGGTCGTCGCGTCGTACCTCGCGAAGTATCCGTTCGCGTGCGGACTGTGGAACGGCGAGCAGGATCCCGAGGTGATCGCGCGCGACGTCGGCGTGCACACCTTCTACAAGATCACGCCCGGCAAGCTGCTCTTCACCGACAACCAGCACGCGCCCAGCGGGCGCGAGGAGCTCGCGCTGGGGTGACGATGCGCACCGATCCCGCGCCGCCGCCGCCGGACCTCGCCGCCCTGGTTTCGACCGAGGCGCGGATCGATCGCGCGCTCGAGGCGGCGCGCACCGAGGCGGACGCCGCGATCGCGGCGGCGCAGGCACGATCGGCCGCGGCGCTGGCGTCGCTCGACGGCGAGCTGGCGCGCGCGCGTGACGAGGCCGCGGCGGCGATCGAGCGCGACACCACCGCGCGGCTCGACGCGATCGCGCGCGAGACGCGCGAGGCGATCGCGCGCTACGACGGCGCCGACGTCCTCGCGATCGCGGGCGCGCTGATCGCGGCGATCGTCGAGGAGGCCACGTGATCATCGAGATGACGCGGGTCCGCGTGCTCGGGCCGCGCGCCGCGCTCGAGGCGACCGTGCGCGCGCTGCAGGACGCCGGCGTCGTGCACCTGATCGACGCCGAGCGGCCGCCCGGCCTCGAGCGGCACGAGCCCGACGCGCGCGCGCGCCGGCGCCGCCATCACGTCGAGCGCGCGCTGACCCGGGTCGAGGGCGCGATCGACGCGCTCGCGCGCCTGGGCGCGCGCGTCGACGACACCGGCGGCGCGCTCGGATCGGAAGGCCACGCCTCGTTCGTCGCGGCGCGCACGCTCGCGATCGCGACCGGGCTGCGCGCGCGCGAGGCCGCGCTCGCCGACGAGCGCGACGCCCTGCGCGCCTACGCGCCGCTGTTCGAGGGCGTCGAGGCGCTGCTCACGCCGCGCGTGTCGATCTATCTCCTGCAGCTGCGCACCACCGCCGCGCGCGACGCGCTCGCGGCCGCGCTCGATCGCGCGATCGACGGCGAGCACGAGCTGCGCACGCACGCGATGACGAACGGGCAGACCGCGGCGCTGCTGTTGGTCCCCACCTCGCGCGCCGACGCGATCGAGCGCCACCTGGCCGCCGTGCGGATCGAGCGCGCGCCGCTGCCGGCCGCGCTCGGCGACGCCGGCGCCAACCTCGCCGACGTCATGCCGCGCCTGCGGCCTCGCCTCGCCGAGCTCGACCGCGCGCTCGACGAGCTCCACGCCGACGCGCGCGCGATCGCGCGGACCCGCGGCGAGCTGCTGGCGCGCGCCCGGCGCGCCTTCCACGACGCGCTGATCGGGTTCGACGCCGCCGAGCGCGCCGCCGACTCGCCGCGCGCGTTCGTGCTCGAGGGCTGGCTTCCCGCGCGCGATCGCGAGCGCCTGCACGCCGCGCTCGCCGCCGTCGGCCCCGAGGTCGCGTGCACCGAGATCGATCGCGCGTCGTGGCGCAGCGACGACGCGCCGGTCGTCTTGACCAACCCGCGCGTGTTCGCGCCGTTCGAGGCGCTGACCTCGCTGTTGCCGTTGCCGCGCTACGGCACCGTCGATCCGACGCCGTTCGTCGCGGTCTTCTTCCCGATGTTCTTCGGCGTGGTCGTCGGCGACGTCGGCTACGGACTGATCATGATCGCGATCGCGATCCTCCTGCGCGTGCTGACCCGGGCGGGGAGCGCCGGACGCACCGTGGCGAAGATCGCGGTCGCGGTCGCGCTCTACACGATCCTGTTCGGCCTCCTCTACGGCGAGGCGTTCGGCGACCTCGGCGCCCGCGCGCTCGGGCTCGAGCCGCTGTGGTTCGATCGCCGCGAGGCCGTGCTCGGCTTCCTCGCGCTCGCGGTGGCGCTCGGCCTCGTCCACCTCGTGCTCGGGCTGGTGGTCGCCGCGATCAACCGCTGGCGCCGCGATCGGCGCGAGGCGATCGGCCGAGGCTTGACCGCGGTCATGCTGGTGCTGGTCGCGGTCGCGCTGCTCGCGCTGTTCGACCGCGTGCCGTCGGGCCTGCTGACGCCGTCGGTGATCGCGCTCCTGATCGCGCTGCCGATCGTCGTCGTGCTGGAGGGCGCGACCGCGCTGCTCGACTTCATGACGATCCTCGGCCACGTGCTGTCGTACGCACGCGTGATGGCGCTCGGCACCGCGTCGGTGATGCTCGCGGTGGTCGCCAATCAGATGTACGGCGCGTTCGGTTCCGCCGCGATCGGCGTGGCATTCGCGCTCGTGTTCCATCTCGTCAACTTCGCGATCACGCTGTTCAGCCCGACGATCCACGTGATGCGCCTGCACTACGTCGAGTTCTTCGGGACGTTCTTCGAGCCCGGCGGCGGACCGTACCGGCCGCTCGCACACTGGTCGCCCAGCGCGACCTAGGAGGAAGCCATGGACACCGTCTGGATGTCAGCCGCCGCCGCCGTCGCGATCGCCGGCACCGCGCTCGCGACCGCGTGGGCGCAATCGAAGATCGGGTCCGCGGCGGCCGCCGCGCTCGCCGAGAAACCCGAGCTGCGCACGACCGCGGTCCTCATGATCGCGATCCCCGAGACGATGGTCGTGCTCGGCTTCGTGGTCGCGGTGCTGATCCTCTTGCGCGGAGGATGATCATGGCGCTCGGCGAGCTCCTGCACGCGCTCGAACGCGACGGCGACGCCGCGGCGCGAGCGGTGCGCGACGCGGCGGCCGCGGAGATCGCGCGACTCGACGCCGGCGCGGCGCGCGCGCGCGCCGCGCGGCTGGCGGAAGATCGCGACGCCTTCGGCGCAGCCGCGCAGGCGCGCGCCGACGCGCGGGTCGCCGATGCGGTGCGCGTCTCGCGCGCGACGACCTTCGCGGCGCGCGCCGACCTGCTCGGACGCGTGCGCGACGCCCTGCGCGGCGCGTTGCCGTCGGTCTTGCGCGAGCGCGCCGACACGCTCGGCCCCGCGCTCGTCACCGCGGCGATCGACGCCGCCGGCGGCGCGGCCGGCGTGATGCAGGTCGCGCCCGCGATCGAGGCGTGCGCGCGCGCGGCGGCGCCGCCGACCTTGCGGATCGAGCTCGCCGAGGTCACCGGCGCGGTGATCGAGCTCGAGCGCGGCGTGCGGATCGACGCGACCCTCGACGCGATCCTCGATCGATCGTGGCCGCGGCTCGCGCCGCGCGCGCTGGCGGAGGTGCCGCGATGACGTGGGCGGCGCTCGCGGTCCGCGCGCGCGGGTTGGGCGCGCACCTGCTCTCCGAGGACGCGCTCGCCGCGATCGAGCGCGCGTCCGATCGCGACACGCTGCTGGCGGCGCTGGCGGCCGCCGGCGTGCTGGTCACGTCCGCCGATCCCGACGCCGTCGAGGCCGCGGTACGCGCGCGCGCCGCGCTCGATCTCGCGACCCTCGCCCGCTGGGATCCGAGCGCGCGCGCGCTCGACGCGATCACGCTCGACGAGGATCGCCGCAGCATCCGCGCGATCGTGCGCGGCATCGCCGCCGGCGTGCGCGCCGAGCGCCGGCTCGAAGGCGCGCTGCCGACCGCGCGCCTGCCGGATCGCGTGCTCACCGCGCTGGCGGCGTGCGCGACCGCGCGCGAGCTGCGCGACGCGCTCGGCGATCATCCGCTCGCGGACGCGATCGAGCCCAGCCCGCGCGCGGGCATCGCGTCGATCGATCTGTTCGAGACCGAGCTCGCGCTCGCGCGCGCATACGCGAGCCGCGCGCGCGTCGCGTCGAACGATCACG
>DATJIA010000289.1:0-5509 GCA_035493675.1 Kofleriaceae bacterium
CTCGAGAGCGGCCCTTGGTCATTCCGGAAGACGGAAGTCGGAGGACGGAAGTCGGAATCAATCGAACGGCGTGCGATACACGGGCGGCTCGATGCCCTCGCCGAAGCCGTCGTCGCCGGGGACGAGCGGGTTGTCGGGGCCCGTGACCTGCACGTCGGTCTTGCCGACGTAGGTGAGCGCGTCGCCGACGCAGGCATCGGCCTCGTCGCGGAGGTCCTTCACCTTGTCCTGGCTGATCGTCAGATCGGCGTAGGCCGCGTAGCGACCCTTGTCGTCGCCGGCGCTGATGAGTTGGTCGAGTGAACGGCGCGAGGCATCGCCCAGGTTCACCTGGGCCTTCATCGGCATCAGCTTGTCGTTCACGCAGTTGAGCTTGATGATGTCTTTTTCCTTCTCGGCCTTCTCGCGGAGCTGCGTCACGTGGCGCAGCATCCCGTGCATGTTGCCGACGATCTCGTCGGCCGACACGGTCATCTCCGCGGGCGAGAGGGTCGCGGTCTTGCCGCCGGAAACGCTCATGGAAGCGTCCGCATCGGCGGTGCCGCCGACGTCCGGCTGAGCGATCAGGGTCCCGGATCCACCGATCAGGAGCGCCCCGATAACGAATTTATGCAGCGATTTCATGACGTTCTCCGCCGCGACTTTGTAAGCCTACTTGTGCACCGAGTCGGTGTCAACCCGAGGGCTGTCGATCGCATTGGTTGTCGCGTGAGCGGCGAACGTTCGAAAAAACTCACGCGTCCCTACCCTTGAACTCGGCGTCACACCCGGTCAACTAATCGCCGACCCCATGCGTCACCTCCTCCTGGTCGTGCTCGCCGCCACGCTCGTCGCCTGCGATGGGTGCGGCGGAGCGCCGCCCGCTCGATATCCCAACACGCAAGCCCTCGAAGAGGTCGACGCGCCGCTCGGCCCCGGCGACGCGTTCGACCTCACGATCTACTACGGCGCGAACGAGCACAAATCGTCGTACCGCCTGACGCCGACCGGCAAGATCGCCGTGCAGTACATCGGCGACGTCACCGCCGCGGGCAAGACCGTGCAGGAGCTCCAGGACGAGATCCGCAGCAAGCTCGCCGACGGTTACCTCCGCGATCCGGTCGTGAACATCTCGCTGACCGAGGCGAACTCGACGAAGATCTCGGTCTTCGGTCAGGTGCAGAAGGCGGGGACGATGCGCTTCCAGTCCGGCATGTCGATCGTCGACGCGATCGCGCAGTCGGGCGGCTTCACGCCGATGGCGAAGAAGAACGAGGTGCAGGTGACGCGCGTCGAGAAGGGCCGCAAGGTCACGTACACCGTCCCGGTGCAGGCGATCGGCGAAGGCGATCGCCCGAACTTCTCGCTCCAAGCCGGCGACGTCATCTTCGTCCCCGAGCGCTGGTACTGATGCGCCAGCGCGACCGCGTCACCGGTGTCGCCGCGGCGGTCGCGATCGCGGCGGCGGTCCTCGTGATCGGCGGCGCGCCGCGCTGGTCGCTCGCCGCGCTCGCGGTGCCGGTGGTCGTGGCGATCGGCGCGCAGCTCACGTCGCGTCGCGGGCTCGAGCGCATGTCGCCGATCCTCGCGCTGCTCGGCATCGCGTTCGGCTTGACCGTGATCCAGGCGGTGCCGCTGCCGTCGAGCGTGCAGGCGTCGCTCGCGCCGACCTCGCACGAGCTGATCGAAGAAGGTCACGAGCTGCTCGGCGACGCGCCGGCCAAGCTCATGCCGCTCTCCGTCGATCCGCCGGCGACGCGCCGCGCGGCGCTCGATCTCGGGCTCGCGCTCGCGCTCGCGTGGGTGCTCCTGCGCATCGCGCCGTCGCAGCAGGGCCGCTACACGATCCTCGCGACGGTCGCGGGCGTGTGCGGGCTCGCCGCCGCGATCGGCGCGGTCGACACGCTGCTCGACGCGAGCTCGCTCTACGGCCTGTACACGCCGCATCGCGCGACGCCGACGATCCTCGGGCCGCTGCTCAACCCGAACAGCTACGGCTCGCTGCTCGTGCTCGGCGCGATGGTGTCGGCGGGGCTCGCGCTGCACGGATCGCAGACGGTCGGCCTGCGCGCGGCGTGGGCGTGCAACGTCGTGCTCTGCCTGGTCGTCGCGTTCGCGACCTTGTCGCGCGGCGCCGCGCTCGCCGCCGGCATCGGCACGGTGACGACCGCGGTGATGTGGCTGTCGGGGCGCAAGCAGCAAGAGGGGCGTCGCAAGAAGCCGCAGCTGTTGCGCGTGACGGTGCCGGCCGCGGTCGTCGTCGTGTGCGGGCTCGCGCTCGTCGTGCTCACCAGCGCCGGCGGCGTGACCAAGCAGATCGAGGAGACCAGCGTCACCGCCGAGTACAACGATCCGCTCTCGAAGTACGCGGCGTGGCGCTCGTCGGAGCAGCTGGTGCGCGAGAGCCCGTGGATCGGCGTCGGCCGCGGCGCGTTCGAGTCGGCGTTCACGCGCGTCCACGCGGAGAGCGCGTTCGGCACCTTCTCGCACCTCGAGAACGAGTACCTGCAGGCGGTCGTCGACTGGGGCATCCCGGGCGCGGCCGCGCTCGGCGTCGCGGCGACGTGGCTGATGTTGATCGCCGCGCGTCGCCGGCGTGAAGGCGCGCTCGCCGCCGGCGCGATCGGCGGGCTCGCGGCGGTCGCCGCGCAGTCGACCGTGGATTTCGGGCTCGAGATGCCCGGCCTCTTGATCCCGGCGGTCGCGGTCGCGACCACGCTCGCGTACGTGCCGCTGCGCGAGATGTCGCCGTCGCGCGTGCGCCGCGCGATGGGCGGTCGGCTCGCGATGATCGCGGTGATCGTGCTCGGCGTCGCGATCGTGGTGCCGTCGTGGGGCGCGACCATCGCCGAAGATCACGACGCGCTGGTCGCCGACGATCCACCGCCGACCCTCGACGAGGCGCGCGACGCGATGCGCCGCCATCCGCTCGACTACTACGCGCCGGCGCGCGTCGCGGTGCTCTTGTTCGCGAAGGGCGATCCGTCGGCGATCAAGCACCTCAACCGCGCGCTCGAGCTGCACCCGACGCTGCCCGATCTGCACCGGCTCGCCGCGCGCATCCTGGTCGCGACCGGTCACCCCGCGCAGGCGAAGCTCGAGTACCAGATCGCGATGAAGTACACGCAGACGCCGCTCAAGTTGATCGGCGAGATCCTCGCGAGCTTCCCGAACGCCGACGACGCCGCCAACGCGCTGTGGATCGACTTCCCCAACGCCGAGGCGATGGCGCACGATCTCCAGACCTGGAAGCGGCCCGACGTGGCGCTGCGCTACCTGCGCTTGCTCATCGCGCACCAGAAGGCGATGAAGCGCGGGCCCGAGGTGCAGACGCTCGATCTGCTCGAGCAGATCGCGATCGATCAGAACGATCTCGACACCGCGGAGCAAGCCGCGCGCGATCGCCTCGCGCGCGACGGCGGCATCCTGTCGCGGCTCGGGCTCGGCAAGGTGCTGCGCAAGCGCGGCAAGGCGGCCGAGGCGCAGCAGGTGCTGAGCGTGCAGGTGCAGGGTCCGCCGGATCAGGTGAACGCGGCGCACCTCTTGTTGTGCGACGTCGTGATCGATCAGAAGGCGTGGGCGGACGCGGAGCAGTGCTTGCGCAAGATGATGGAATCGTCGAACCTCACCGTCCCGATGTTGCGCGAGGTGCACGGCCGACTCGCGACGATCGCCGAGCAGCGCGGTGATCCGCACCGCGCGCAGATGGAGAAGACGATCCTGCAAGGGCTCGCGCAATGAAGGTCGTCGTCACCGGCGCGGCGGGCTTCATCGGCTCGCACACGTGCGAGGCGCTGGTCGCGCGCGGCCACGCGGTCGTCGGCGTCGACTCGTTCGACGGCTTCTTGTACCCGGCGGAGATCAAGCGGCGCAACGCGGCGGGCCTGCGCGGCGTGACGATGATCGAGGCCGACATCTGCGACCAGCGCGCGATGAACGAGGCGATCGCGGGCACCGACGTCGTCTGTCACCTCGCCGCGCTCGCGGGCGTGCGGCCGTCGATCGCCGAGCCGCACGCGTACGTGCGCACCAACCTGCACGGCACGGCCACGATCCTCGAGGCGATCCGCGCGACCGGCGGAGCGCGCCTGGTGTTCGCGTCGTCGTCGTCAGTGTACGGCGCCAGGAGCCTCGACGGCGCGCAGGCGTTCCGTGAGGACGATCCGTGCCTGCGTCCGGCGTCGCCGTACGCCGCGACCAAGCGCGCCGGCGAGCTCTTGTGCTCGACGTATCGCGATCTGCACGGCCTCGGCGTCTCGTCGCTGCGCTTCTTCACCGCGTACGGCCCGCGCGGGCGCCCCGACATGGCGGTCTACAAGTTCGTCGACGGCATCGCGCACGATCGCGCGATCGCGGTCTACGGCGACGGCTCGACCCGCCGCGACTACACGTTCGTCACCGACATCGCGGCCGGCGTCGCCGCCGCGTGCGAGCGCGTCACGCCCGGCGCCTACGAGATCTACAACCTCGGCAACACGCGCACGGTCTCGCTCGCCGAGATGATCGCGGAGTGCGAGGCGGTCGTCGGCAAGAAGGCGCGCATCGATCGCCAGCCCGAGCAGCCGGGCGACGTGCCGATCACGTACGCGGACATCACGCGCGCCGTGCGCGATCTCGACTATCGGCCGCAGACCGACTTCGCGACCGGCCTGCGCGCGTTCTACGCGTGGTATCGGACGATCTGATGTCGATGCTGTCGACGATCCTCGAGCGCACGAAGCTCACGCAGCGGATGACGCGCGAGCAGCTCGAGCCGTTCATCGCGCGCTGGGCCAACAACGGGCGCACGCTCGACATCGGCTGCTCGATCGCGCGCTACGCGCGGTACTTCCCCAACCGCGTCGGGCTCGATCTCGTCGCGCGCCCGGGCGTCGACGTCGTCGGAGATGCGCACGACCTGCGGATGTTCCGCGACGGCGAGTTCGAGTGCGTCTTGTGCACCGAGGTGCTCGAGCACTTGCACACGCCGGCGCAGGCGATCGCCGAGATGCACCGCGTGCTCGCCCCCGGCGGCACGCTGGTCTTGACGACGCGCTTCATCTTCCCGATGCACGACACGCCGCACGACTACTACCGGTTCACGAAGTACGGCTTGCAGCACCTGTTCCGCGAGTTCGAGATCGTCGAGCTGCGCGAGGAGCTGCCGACCTTGCAGACGATCGCCGCGCTGGTGCAGCGGCTCGGCATCCAGACGCGCACCGCCGCCGGCAAGCGGCTGAACGCGATCTGGCTCTTGCTCGCGCGCGCGCTCGAGCACGTGCCGCCGGTGCTCACCGTCGAGTACGGCAACCTGAAGGCGAAGCGCACCGAAGACGCGATCATGACGAGCGGCTACTACCTGGTCGCGCGCAAGCGACAACAACCCCGCTCGCCCTGAGCGAGCTCCGGCGGAACGCCGCCCGAGCTGACGACTACGGGGTCGGATCGGGGCCTGGAACCTCGTCGGGGCGGATCGGATCGCCGCGCTTGTAGCCGTCGGTGAGGAGCCAGGTCGTGGGGCGCACGACGGGCAGTGCGTCTTCGCGCGGCG
>DATJIA010000290.1:0-8935 GCA_035493675.1 Kofleriaceae bacterium
GCACGCGGCGCTGCCGCTGCCCGCGTTCTCGACGCACTCGACGTGGCTCTTCACGAGCCCGGCGGTCGACGGATCGCGCTCGAGCGCCGCGCACGCGGCGACGCACTCGCCTTCGTCGAAGGCGGTGTCGCTGCCCTCGGCGGTGGTCGCGTAGCTCTCGCACTCGCCCTGGCGCGCACACACGCGGCGACATTGCCTGCTCGTCTCGGCCGTGCATGCGGCGAAGAGGAGGATCAGAGCCACGAAGACGCGCACTTGCACATCATAGTGCAACCGCGGCCGGGGCGCCGTGTCTGGGTGGCATGCGCCGCTTCCTCATCCCCGTCTTCTTGCTCGCCGCCACGACCGCCACCGCCTTCGCCGACGGCAAGTCCACGAACGCGACCGACCTCGCGAACCAGGACTGCGCGCGCGCCCGCGCCCAGCACAAGACCTGCGTGCTGACCTTCGGCGGCGAGACGATCAACAAGGGCCCGGTCACCGGCAACACCGAGGACATCACGGTCGCGACGCCCGACAAGCACCCGAGCCTGATCCGCCTGCGCACCGACTTCCGCGCCGAGATCATCAAGAGCGCCGAAGACCTCGACTGATCAGTCGTCCGAGTTGCGGTCGCGCGCGCGCGCCTGATCGGTGCGCCAGCGATCGTGGTGATTGTCGACGACCTTCGCGCGGCCGCGCGCGTCGGTGAGGGAGCCCTGCGCGGCGGCGACGATCGCCGCGGCGCGGGATGATTCGGCGCGCGCGAGCTGCGCGCGGCGGCGCATGAGCGACGCGTGGCGATCGGCGAGCGCGATCGCGGAGGCGCGCGCGCCCGCGGCGATCAGGTCGCGAAGCGCAGAGGCTGCGCGATCTGCACGGGCGGCGGCGGCCGCGGCGCGCGCCTCGGCATCGTTCGCAGCGGCGATCGCGCCGGCGAGATCGATCGTCTTGTCCCGCGCGTCGCGCGCGCGCTCGCCGCGCAGCGCCTCGAGCGGGTACGGCTTGGTCGCCACGATGCGATGGTACACTCGCCCCGCTCATGCAGGACGCTTCACGAGAGGGCGCGCCGATCGATCGGTACGTCGTGCTCGAGTACCTCTCGGAAGGCGGGATGGGCGCGATCTACCTGGGCAAGAAGCTGGGCGCCGGCGGCTTCGAGAAGGAGGTCGTGCTCAAGCAGCTCCTGCCCGAGTTCACGCAGCAGCCCGAGTTCATCGATCTGTTCCTGCGCGAGGCGCGGCTCAGCGCGTCGCTCGATCACGCGAACATCATCCACACGATCGATCTCGTCACCGCGGGCTCCGAGTACTTCATCGTGATGGAGTACCTCGCGGGCGCCGACCTGCGGACGCTCCTCAAGAAGGCGAAGCGCCGACGCCGCCGCATCTCGGCCGCCGCCGCGATCTTCATCGCGCGCGAGGTGCTGAGCGCGCTCGCGTACGCGCACGCGAAGCGCGGCCCCGACGGCACGCCGCTGAAATTGATCCATCGCGACGTCTCGCCGTCGAACGTGCTCGTCTCGTACAACGGCGAGGTCAAGCTCACCGACTTCGGCATCGCGAAGGCGTCGACGCACCATTCGGTGTTCTATCGAGTGAAGGGCAAGGTCGGCTACATGTCGCCCGAGCAGGCGAAGTCGGATCCGCTCGATCACCGCAGCGACCTCTACTCGCTCGCGGTGTGCCTCTACGAGATGATCACCGGCGAGCGCTTGTTCGTGCACGCGGGCCTCACCGCGAGCGCCGAGGAGATCTACTCGCAGCCGATCCCGGTCCTGTCGCGCAAGATCCCCGGGCTCCCCACCGATCTCGACAAGGTGATGCTCAAGGCGCTCGCGATCGATCCGAACGCGCGCTACCAGACCGCGGGCGAGTTCCAAGAGGCGCTCCTGCGCTGCGCGCACAAGAACGGGCTCATGCTGTCGGCGCCCGAGCTCGCGTCGCACCTGCGCGACGTGTGCGGCATCCCCGCCGAGTGGCGCGACGTCGAGCATCGCGAGCCGACCCACACCGCCGCGCTCGGCGGCGGCGGCACCGAGGTCTACGACATCGACGAGAGCGAGGGCACCGAGCGCGTCGACAGCGCCGACATCCTCGGCGATCAAGACGACGACGCCGATCTCGTCAGCGTGGTCCGCGATATCTCGATGGGCCCGGGCGCGCGCAGCGAGATCCTGCCGCGGCCGCGACGCGCGAAGAACCCGAGCGTCCCGGTCGAGCTCGGCAAGCTGAAGGCGCTCGAGCTGACGTCGATGATCGCGATCGGCGGCAAGCCGTCGAAGGAAGGCGCGCGGCCGCTCGTCGATCTCAGCGCGATGCCGCCGCTCCCCGCGAACAAGCGCACCGGCGAGGTGTCGACGCTCGAGCCGCTCGCCGATCGCCTCGACGACTCCAACGTCGTCGAGCGGCCGCCGACCGCCGCGGTCCCCGCCGCGCAACGCGCGCCGGCGCCGAAGCAAGAGCCGCGCACCGAAACCGTGCCGCCGCTGCTCACGCAGCGACGCGCGCTCAGGCAAGCGTTGTTCTTGCTCGGCTTGCTCGTGCTCGGCGGCGTGATCGCGGCGGTGATCGGCCTGACCGGTCCGAAAGTCAGCCCCGCGCATCCGAGCCGGGGCGCGATGGACACGCGCGCATCGACGACGCTACCATCGTCCGGCCGCACCCAATGACCCGCGACCGTACGAACGTCACCGCGTTGCTCGAGGACCTGCCGTCGTTCTCGCGCCAGAACCGCGGCGGCATCTTCCTCGTGATCAAAGGACCGGATCGCGGCGAGTCGGTGCGCCTCGGCGAGGGCAAGGCCGTCTCGTTCGGCAGCTCGCCGTCGTGCGACATGGTCCTCACCGACAAGACCGTCTCGCGCAAGCACATGCAGGCCGAGCTCACCGGCGACGAGGTGATCGTCAGCGACACCGGCTCGACCAACGGTACCTTCATCCAGGGCTCGCGCTTCGAGCGCATCGCGGTCGGCTTCGGCGCCGAGGTCAAGCTCGGCCGCACGGTCGTGAAGTTCCTGCCCGACGAGGAAGTGCTCGACCCCGAGCCGTCGCAGGAGGCGGCGTTCGGATCGATCGTCGGCGCCGATCCGAAGATGCGGCAGCTCTTCAAGCTCATGACGGACGTCGCGCAGACCAACGCGACCGTCTTGATCGAAGGCGAGACCGGCACCGGCAAGGAGCTGATCGCCGAAGAGGTCCACAACCACTCGCCGCGCAAGGACGGCCCGTTCATCGTGTTCGACTGCGGCTCGGTCCCACGCGAGCTGATCGAGTCGATGTTGTTCGGCCACGTGAAGGGCTCGTTCACCGGCGCGATCACGGATCGCAAGGGCGCGTTCGCCGAGGCGCACGGCGGGACGATCTTCCTCGACGAGATCGGCGAGATGGCGCTCGATCTGCAGCCGTCGCTCTTGCGCGTGCTCGACAAGCGCGCGGTGCGTAAGGTCGGCTCGAACACGTACGAGAAGATCGACGTGCGCGTGGTCGCGGCGACCAACCGCGATCTGCGCGCAGAGGTCGCGAAGAAGGCGTTCCGCGAAGATCTCTACTATCGCTTGGCGGTGATTCGCGTGAGCGTGCCGCCGCTGCGCGAGCGCGGCAGCGACATCCCGATCCTCACGCAGCACTTCATCAACAGCTTCAGCGGCTCGCTCGGCGTCGCGCCCGACGACATGGCGCGCCTGCAGCGCCACTCGTGGCCCGGCAACGTGCGCGAGCTGCGCAACGTGATCGAGCGCGCGTGCCTGTTGTCGACCGGCTCGACGATCAACATCGAGGACGCGCTGGTCGAGCAGGCGCCCGCCGGGCTCGGCATCCGCACCGACCTACCCTTCAAGGAAGCCAAGGGCCAGCTCGTCGAGATGTTCGAGCGCGAGTACATCGAAGACTTGATGCGCCGCCACGGCGGCAACCTCTCCGCGGCCGCGCGCGAGGCGCAGATCGATCGCAAGCACCTGCGCGAATTGATCCGCAAGTACGATCTCGATCCGCGCCAGAAGCTCGACGAAGACGCCGGCGGCGACGACGACTGATTCCGGGAGATCAGTCGACCTTGACGCGCAGCGAGTGCTCGGTGTCCTTCACGACGACCGGGTACTGCGTGCGGGACTCGCTGACGAGATCGTAGACCTCGACCGTGTGCGAGCCGAGCGCGACGTTGAGGCGCTCGGTGGGGCAGAGCTGGCCGGTGGGCGCACCGTCGACGAAGACGTAGTAACGATCCTTCGTCTTGCACTTCACCTTGATGCCCGCGGGGCCGCCGGTCGGCGTGATCGCCTCGAGCTTCGCGGTGATCGTCAGCGGGCCGTCGACGTCTTTCAGGTAGAGCGCGTAGCCGGCCTTCACGACGGCGACGGTGTGCTTGTCGCGCGCGGTGGGGAGCGTGATCGGCGTGGAGCCTTGCTCGGCGCCGTCGAGGAAGACGGTCGCGCCGGGTGGATCGCTCGAGACCGCCATCGCGTCGGCGACGACGGCCTTCTCCGCCGAGCCCGTGCCCGAGCCCGTGCCCGGCGTCGGCGTCACGGCGGCGCCCGCGTCGATCGTCGCGGCGGTCGCGATCGGTTGCTTCGTGACGCCGGCGTCCGCGCCCGCGTCGATCGTCTTCGCCGCCACCACCGGTTGCTTCGTCGTCGAGGTCGTCGTCGCGTTCGCGCCCCACTGCTTGTACGCCAACACCGCGGCCGCGGCGGCGCCGCCCGCGAGCACGACGCCGACGACCGCCCAGAAGGCGCGCTTCGAGCCGCGCCCGCCGTTCGACTTCGCGCCTTCGGCGCTTCGCTCAGGGCGAACGGATTCTTGCGGGTCGACTTGGCCGAGCGCGCTGGGCGTCTTGCGCGGCAGGATCGGCGGCTCGGGCGTCGGCGGCGGCGTCACCGTCGGCGGGCGCAGCGGCACGATCGGCGGCGGCGATCCGTTCGCGACCAGCGGATAGTCGCCCGACACCGCGTGGAGCTCGGCGGAGTCGAGCTCCACGACCTCGCTCACCTCCACGCGCTGGATCTCCGGCGAGCTGAGATCGCCGTCGGACAGCGGCCGTTGGATCTCGATCTCGGGCTCGAGCGCCTCGCTGAACGTGAGCGCGCGCGACAGCTCGATCGGCGGCATCTTGGTCGTCGACTTGTCGTCGTCGTCGGAGACGGCGGACTGCGCCTGCAGCTCCGGCGTGTCGCGCACGACCGTCGGGCCGGACTCGTGTTGCGAGCGCGCGGGCACCGGGCTGCGCTCGCCGGGCGCGCGGCTCACGACCGCCGCGAGCGCGACCGGCGCGGGCGTCGTCGGCTCGCCGTCGTGGCCGAGCGTCGACAACGCCTGATCGAGCGGCGATCGCGCGATCGTCACCTCGCCCGTCGAGTCGTCGACCAGGCCGCTGGGACGCGACGGCTTCGATCCGCGCGGCATCGAACGCGGCAACGGCGGTGCCGGCACGACGGCGGGCGGCACGACCACGCGCGGCGGCACGACGGCAACCGGCGGCGCCGACGGCGGACGCCGCACGACCGGCGCCGCGGAGACCGCGGCCCCGGTCGGATTGGTGACACGGGTCGGCGCGGGCGCGAGCGGCACGCCGGGGATCGAGAGGTTCATCGCGCCCGACAGCTGCTGCTCGCGCACGTGCTCGATCCGATCGAGCGCGTCGCGCACGAGCGCCGCGACCTCGCGCTTGCCGCCCGGCACCGGCGCGAGGCGCAGCGCCGCGTCGACCGCGTCGGCGAGCGCGCGCGCGTCGGGGAAGCGCTCGAACGGCGAACGCGCCCAACACCGCTGCAAGACCCGCAGGAGCGGCTTCGGCAGCGAGGGCTCGCGCGGCTGCGCGCTCAGGATCGCCTGCTCGATGTCGAGCGCGGTCGCGCCGAGGAACGCGCGCTGGCCGGTGACCAGCTCGAACGCGATCACGCCGAACGCGAAGACGTCGGTCGCCGCCGAGGTCGACTCGCCGATCAGCTGCTCGGGCGCGAGGTACGCCAACCGCCACAAGAGCTGCGGATCGTCCGACGGGCGCGACGGCAGCCGCGGCGCGAGGATGCCGACGTCGGTCACCTTCACGTCGCCGTCGGGCGTCGCGATGAGGTTGGTCGGCGCGAGCCCGAGGTGCAGGATGCCGCGCCCGTGCGCGTAGCCGACCGCGCGCGCCGCGCTCGCGATCAACGCGAACGCCGCGCCCGGCGGCAGCGGCTGGTTGGCGGCGCCGAGCAGCTGCGCGAGATCCAACCCGGGCACCAGCTCGCACGCGGTGAAGGTCTCGCCGCCGGCGACGCCGTACTCGAACAAGCGCGCGATCCGCGGATGCTCGAGCCCGCCGTACGCGCGCGCCGCCGCCGACAACCGCGCGGCCGTGTTCGCGTTCGCGACGACCTCGGGGTGGAAGCGCTTGACCGCGAACTGGCGTTCGAAGCCCGCAACGCCGTACACGCGGGCGCGGTGGACCTCACCCGTCGGGCCCCCGCCGATGGGCTCGACGAGGTGGTAACGGCCGAGTCGCCGACTCACCAACGCCGAGTGTATCCCGAATCGGCGAGCCGGGTCAGGGCGCGCCGTGCTCCCGACGTGGTAGGAACACCCATGACCGACAGCGCGAAGCCGCCCGAGGATCCGGGCAGCGAAACCGCGGTGAAGAAGGGCGAGCCGAAGGTCGAGAAGGCGAAGCCCGAGAAGGACGAGCCGGCGACCGCCGCGGCGCCCGAGGCGGCGAAGGTCGTGAAGCCCGAGCCGAAGCCGCCCACGCCGGCGCCGGTCGCGCACGCCGCCGAGCCGCTCGGCCCGATCTACGAGCCGCTGCCGAAACCGAAGGAGATCCCCGTCGAGGATCCGGAGATGTCGGCGCCGCCGCCCGGCATCGTGCCGCGCGGCGACTCGCGTTCGTTCCGGCGTCGCGAGGGCGCGGTCGAAGACTTCGTCCTCATCTACCGCTTCCAGACGTTCGTGATCTCCCGCAGCGGCGTCGTCGGAAAACGCGGGCGCTGGAAGGTGGTCGAGTATCCCACCATGGGCCACGCGAGCCACGCGTACGCGCAAGAATGCTCTAGACTCACGACGCAGGGCTATAACGACTTCCGTGGTTAGCCTCGCGCGAATGGCGGACGAAACTCGTCGTAACTGGCTGGTGCGCTGGCTCGCGGAAGCGCCGTCGCGCTGGCTCGGCAAGCGCAGCACCGTCGGGCAGGATCTCGCCGGCACCGCCGACGGCCTGTCGTACCTGCGCCACCTCGCGCGCGGCAATCGCGTGCGCCGTCAGGCCTCGTTCGACAAGGCCAACGACGCGCCGCCGGTCCTCTTGATCCACGGCTTCCTCGGCACGCGCGGCTCGATGTTCCTGCTCGAGCGCCGCCTCGTCGAGGACGGCCACGTCGTCGTGTCGTTCAACATCGGCACGATCAACACGCGCGACATCCGCCGCTCCGCGTTCCTCATCCACCGCAAGATCGAGCGCGTCCTCGCGCAGACGCCGTGGAAGAAGATCGACATCATCGGCCACTCGATGGGCGGCCTGATCGGCCTCTACTACATCAAGAAGCTCGGCGGGCACACGCGCGTGCGCCGGCTGATCATGATGGGGACGCCGGTGCGCGGGACCTGGGCCTCGCTGCTCGGCATCGTGACGCTCGGCCTGTTCTCGACGTCGTCGTGGCAGCTCCTGCCGCGAAGCCGATTCTTGGACGAGCTCGCCCAGGGCACGGTGCCGCCCGGGCCCGAGATCTACACGATCGCCGCCGCGCGCGACTGGGTGGTCCCGCTCGCGACCACGCGGATGAAGGGCGCCACCGCGGTGACCGTCCCGCTCGGCCATTCGAGCCTCGTCGTGTCCGACGACGTCTACACGCGCATCAAGCAGATCCTGACCGCTCCGACGGCAGAGCCCGTGGAGTAACCGCCGTTAGCTTGCGCGGGGTCGCCAACGCGCACTATGCTTCGGTCCGCTGGACGGGAGTCCGTTCGGCATGCCATGACCGACCGGCCGCGCTTCGCTCTTCGTTTCATTTCGGGCAAGTACCAGGGTGGTGAGTTCCCCCTGCGCATGAACCGGGAGATCATCATCGGGAGGTCGTCCGACCTCGACATGGTGTTGGTCGAGGACATGGTCTCCCGCCGCCACGCGAAGATCACGAGCACCGACGCCGAGATCTTCATCCAGGACCTCGGCTCGACCAACGGCACGTTCGTGAACGGCGAGAAGACGACCGGCCGCCACAAGCTGGCCGAAGGCGATCGCATCCTGGTCGGCACGTCGATCATCAAGCTGGTCGCGATGGACGCGTCGGCTGCCGCACAGACGGAAGCCGAAGCGCGCCGCCGCCTCGAGGCCGGCGCCAATCGCCAGTCGACCTCGGGTCGCCCGATGTCGGGCGTGATCGAGGAGATCCCGCTGCCCGACCTGCTGCAGCTGCTCTCGACCTCGCGCAAGTCGGGCGTGCTCCAGGTCGCGAGCGGCGGCCTCGTCGGCAAGATCTACATGCGCAAGGGTCAGATCTACTTCGCGGCGATCAACGACGACTTCGCGGTGTCGCCGCAGAAGGCGATCTACCGGATGCTCACGTGGACGACCGGCACGTTCGAGCTCGAGCCGTCGGTGGAGCTGCAGGTGATGGAGGAGATCCAGGAGTCGACCGAAGGTCTGCTCATGGAGGGCGTGCGGCAGCTCGACGAGTTCCGCAACATCCAGCGCCACCTGCCGCCGCTCGGCTCGCCGCTCGCGGTGCCGACGCCGCTCGCCGGCAAGCTCCGCGACCTCACACCGACCGAGCTCGACATCTTCCAGCTCGTGCTCGATCACGGCCAGCTGCAGAAGGTGCTCGATCACTACCCGGGCACCGACCTCGACTGCGCGCAGAACGTCATCAATCTGATGAAGCGCGAGTTCGTCGTGGTGCCCTGATCCAACGTCAACGTGGTCGTGGTCGGGGACGTGGTCGTCTACTTTGACGGCGACGGCGACGGCGACGGCGACGTTGACGTCCGTTG
>DATJIA010000291.1:0-19932 GCA_035493675.1 Kofleriaceae bacterium
AGGCGACGTGGAGCGCCCTGCTCTCGCCCTCAGGCGCACGTTGGCCGAGGCGGCGGACGTCGCGCGCATGGCTCGCCGGCTCGCGCACGAGATCGTCGAGAAGAATCGCGGCACGCGCGGCCTCGCGCTGGTCGGGATCCGCACCGGCGGCCTGCTCTTGTCGAACGAGCTCGGCCGGCTGATCGCGCAGGCGGAAGGGCAAGCGCCGGCGATGGGCGCGGTCGACATCGCCCTCTACCGCGACGACGTCGCGGATCGCGTTCGTCCGGCGATCGGACCGACCGAGCTGCCGTTCGAGCTCGACGGCATGCGCATCGTGCTCGTCGACGACGTCCTCTACACGGGGCGGACGGTGCGCGCGGCGCTCGACGCCCTCGCCGACTACGGCCGCCCGCGCGCGGTGCAGCTCGCGGTCCTGGTCGATCGCGGCCTGCGCGAGCTGCCGATCCAGGCCGACTTCGTCGGCATGCACGTGACGACCGATCCGCGCGAGCGCGTGAAGTGCACGTTCTCGGGTGACGGCGCGGAGGCGGCGGTGAAGCTCTACGGACCGGCGGAGGGCACGTGAGCACGGCAATTCCTCGAAGCTTTCCGCACCGGCATCTCCTCGGCATCGAGCACCTCGAGGCCGCCGACATCACGCAGATCCTGGATCTCGCGGAGACCTTCTACGCGCTGGGCGAGCGCCCGATCAAGAAGGTGCCGACCTTGCGCGGGCGCACCGTCATCAACTTGTTCTTCGAGAACTCGACGCGCACGCGCACGTCGTTCGAGATCGCGGCGAAGCGCATGAGCGCCGACGCGGTCAACATCTCGTCCTCCGGCTCGTCGGCGTCGAAGGGCGAGACGCTCCTCGACACCGCGAAGAACCTCGAGGCGATGCGGCCCGACGTCGTCGTCTTGCGCCACTCGTTCGGCGGCGCGCCGCACCTGCTCGCGAAGAACCTCGACTGCGCGATCGTGAACGCCGGCGACGGCCAGCACGAGCACCCGACCCAGGCGCTGCTCGACGCGGCGACGATCCGGCGCGCGCGCGGTCGCGTCGCCGGGTTGGAGGTCGCGATCGTCGGCGACATCGCGCACTCGCGCGTCGCGCGTTCGAACCTGCTGTCCTTGACGAAGCTCGGCGCGCGCGTGCGCCTGTGCGCGCCGTGGACGCTCCTGCCGCGCGGCATCGAATCGATCGGCGGCGAGCTCACGCGCGAGCACACGCGCGTGGTGACGCGGCTCGAAGAGGCGCTCGACGGCGCCGACGTCGTGATGATGCTGCGCGTGCAGAACGAGCGCATGAGCGGCGAGGCGCCGCGCTTCCCGAACACGCGCGAGTTCTCGCGCACCTACGGCCTGTCGGCGCGCACCCTCGCGTGGGCGAAGCCCGACGCGATCGTGATGCACCCGGGCCCCGTCAACCGAGGCGTCGAGCTGTCGCCCGAGGTCGCCGACGGCGCGCGCTCGGTGATCCTCGATCAGGTCGAGTGGGGCGTCGCGGTGCGGATGGCGGTCTTGTACCTGCTCGGCGGCGGCTCGACGGCCGAGGCGAGCGCGTGAGCACCGCCGTATCGATCAGCGGCGTCACGAAGCGGTTCGCCGATCACGTCGCCGTCGATTCGATCTCGTTCGAGGTGCCGCGCGGCGTCGTCTACGGCGTGCTCGGCCCCAACGGCGCCGGCAAGTCGACCACGCTGCGCATGATCAACGACATCATCGCGCCCGACGGGGGCACGATCCGCATCCTCGACACGCTCGCGCCCGGCCGCGACGCCGCGCCGAAGATCGGCTACCTGCCCGAGGAGCGCGGCCTCTATCCGAAGATGCGCGTCGCCGAGATGATCGCGTTCATGGGCGAGCTGCGCGGCATGTCGGCGCGCGACGCGAAGGCGCGCGCGGGCGCGTGGCTCGAACGGCTCGGGCTGTCGAAGTGGGCGCGCAACAAGGTGCAGGATCTCTCCAAGGGCATGCAGCAGAAGGTGCAGTTCGCCGCGTGCGCGATCCACGACCCCGAGCTCTTGATCCTCGACGAGCCGTGGAGCGGCTTGGATCCGATCAACGCCGAGGTCCTGCGCGACGTGGTCGCCGAGCAGAAGAAGGCCGGGCGCACGATCTTGTTCTCGACGCACCAGATGGAGCAGGCCGAGAAGATCTGCGACGAGGTCTGCATCATCGCACGCGGCAAGAAGGTGCTCGAGGGCGGGCTGGTCGAGCTCAAGCGCGCCGCGCAGAAGGACGGCCTGGTCGCGATCGGGTTCGCCGATGATCAGGCGCGCGCGAAGGCGGCGGCGGTGATCGCCGATCGATCGATCGTCGCCGCCGAGCGGCCGCCGCGCCACGGCGACACCGCCGACATGGAGGTCGAGCTCGCGCCGGGCGCGACCGTCGACGGGCTGCTCGCGGCGCTGGTCGGCGCCGGCGCCTCGGTGCGACGCTTCGAGGTCGTCGTCCCGACCTTGCACCAGATCTTCGTCGATCGCGTCGGCGCGGAGAACGCGATCGTCGCGGAGCGCAGCCCGTCATGACCGGCTGGTTGGTGATCGCGAAGCGCGAGTTCCTCGAGCGCGTGCGCACCAAGTGGTTCGCGATCACCACCGCGATCGGGCCGATCTTCATGATCGCGTTGCTCGTGGTCCCGGTCCTGCTCGCGCGGCTCGGCGGCACCACGAAGCTCGCCGTGGTCGATCACAGCGGCCAGATGGCGGACTCGCTCCGGCGAACGCTGCCCGCGTCCGATTGGGAGATCACGATCCGCACCGACGACCCGACGGAAGCGTCGCTGCTCGCCGAGATCCGCGACAAGAAGATCGACGGCTTCCTCGTGATCCCGAAGGACGCGCTCGAGCAAGGCGAGATCGTCTATCAGGGCGACAACGCGACCGCGCAGGTGCCGATGGCGAAGCTGCAGTTCGCCGTGATGATCTCCCGCATGGGTGCGATCAAGCACCTCAGCCCCGAGGACATCGCCAAGCTCCTCAGCGTCAACTTCTCGACCAAGCACACGACCGGCGAGGCCGCGTCGGCGTCGGGCGGCGCGACCTTCGCGCTCGGCTACATCGTGATGTTCATCCTCTACCTCGCGATCGTGCTCTACGGCGTCAACGTGATGCGCTCGGTCGTGACCGAGAAGACCAGCCGCGTCGTCGAGCTCATGATCGCCGCGACCAAGCCGCGCGCGCTCATGCTGGGCAAGATCGTCGGCGTCGGCGCGGTCGGCGTCGTGCAGATCCTCGCGTGGTTCGCGATGGCGATCGCGCTGATCGTCTTCCGCGAGCCGATCCTGGGGCTGTTCGGGCTGCACGGCGGCATCAACCTGCCGCCGCTGTCGATGACCGACGGGGTCGTGATCCTCGTCGACTTCGTCCTCGGCTACTTCTTCTACGCGTCGCTCTACGCCGCGGTCGGCGCGATGGTGTCGAGCGACCAGGAAGCGCAGCAAGCGCAGACGCCGATCACGATGTTGCTCGTGCTGACGATCATCTGCGTGCAGCTGGTCGCGAACGATCCGCGCGCGACCGGCCCCGCGATCCTGACGCTGGTGCCGTTCTCGTCGCCGATCCTGATGCCGATGCGCTGGCTGCTCGGCGGCGCGACCGGCATGGATGTCGCGCTGTCGTTCTCGATCCTCGCCGCGTCGACGTGGCTGGTCGCGATGGCGTCGGCGCGCATCTTCCGGGTCGGCATCCTCATGTACGGCAAGCGGCCGTCGATGCGCGAGCTCGGACGCTGGCTGCGATATCGTTAGCCATGCACCCGCTGATGGCGCAGTTCGCGCAGCAGCCCGAGAAGCGCACGACGATCCAGCTGCAGGTCTATCAAGATCCGTGGGCGCTGATCGCGGGCTGGGGGCAGCACCACAAGTGGAAGACGATCGGGCCGGCGCCCGAGCAAGGCCTGTGGGTGATGACGCGCGGCTGGGCCAACCCGGCGCCGCAGAACATCGCGTTCCACCTCGAGGGCTACGTGTTGACCCTGCAGGCGTGGGTCCGCTTCTCCGGCATGGAGCGCCTCCGCTCCTTCTTCATCCTGCCCGCCGAGATCAACATCTCGTCCGGCGGCCGCGGCCTGCTCGCCCGCCGCAGCGTGCGCAACGACGTCAACGAGCTGCTCGGCCACCTCGGCGCGCCGCAGCTCGCGATCCAATGAGCGCGCGCGAGCACGTCGCGTTCGAGGTCTACGAGGATCTGCTCGCCGGCGTGCGCGCGCTCGCGCCGCTGCTCGGGCAGGCGGAGCTCGCGCCGCGCTTCATCGAGCTCCATCGCGGATCGCACGCGCGCTACAGCCGCGCGATCGAGCTCGACGCCGGATCGATCGAAGCGGTGCGCGCGCGGCTCGCGGCGTTCGAGGTCACGCTCGAGCTGCCCGCGGTCGTCGCCGGCGGGCGGTGGCGCTTCTTGCTGCGATCGCTCGCGCGCCTCGAGCGCATCCGCGCGCTCGGCGGGCCCGTCGATCTGTTCCGCGACGACTTCCTCTCGGCCGCGCGTGATCTCGGGCCGCGCCCGTACGCGCCGCCGCGCGATCTCCGGTGGACCGACGCGGCGCACTTCGCCCGCGACGCGATCACGCTCGCGGCCGCGACCGGCGACGACGTCGGCCTCGGCCCGATCGACGACGACGCCTTCGTCGCGCTCGCCGAGCCGTTCGCGGTCGGCGCCGAGCACGTGACGATCCAGTCCGCCGCGAGGCCGCCGAGCATCCGCCTGCCGCCCGCGCTCTTCGCCGCCTGCGACGCCGCGGCGCGCAAGGGCCACGCGCTCGCCGGCTACGTCGAGATCGTGCCGGCCTGACCGTCGCCGGAATCGCGCCATGTCAAATATCCTTGACACGAAGTCGTGTCTGGTTATCTTTACATCATGTCAAGTGAACACGACGTCGGCTTCCAGGAGAAGAGCCTCTGGATCACCCTCTTCGCCAATGTCCTGGTCTACGCGTACTACTTCTGGCGCGTGCTCGCGATCGGCCGCGATCCGGCGCGGGTCGGCGTGCTGTTCGGACAGACGGTCATCGCGTTGATCGTGATCATGGCGGCCGGTCACATCGTGCTCGCCGTGCGGCAGAAGCCCGAGCGCAAGGACGAGCGCGACCGCACCATCGCGATGCGCGCCTCGCGCAACGCGTTCTACGTGCTGTCGACCGGCGCGTGGGCCGCGCTCGGCGTGGCCGCGATGTCGTTCGAGCCGTTCTGGATCGCGCACGCGATCCTCGGGGCGATCGTGCTCGCCGAGGTGACGCGCACCGGATCGCAGCTCGTCTACTACCGCCGCGGGGTCGCGTGACCCGCGTCCACAACCGCATCCGCGAGCTGCGCTTCCACGCCCACGAGATGACGCAGCAGCAGCTCGCCGATCGGCTCGGCGTCACGCGCCAGACCGTGAACGCGATCGAGGGCGAGAAGTACTCGCCCACGCTCGAGATGGCCTTCCAGATCGCGCACGTCTTCGGCGTGCCGCTCGATCAGGTCTTCACGTATGAGGCGCCGCGCGGCGGGCGGCGAGGATCTTGACGAACGAGCGCGTGCGGATCTCCTCGACCGACAAGCCGGTCGCGGTCGCTTCGTCTTCGGTGACCGCACCGCACGAGATGCCGCGCAGGAAGAAGTTCAAGAGGCCCTGCCCGGTCGCGGCGTCGTCGAAGACGTCGCCGACGAGCGTGGCCTGCGCGGCCTTGCCGACGAAGTTGGACAGGCGCTCCGACGCGGCGGCGAGGCCCTCGAGGAAGAACGCATAGACGGCGCCGTAGCGGGTCGGCAGCTGCGCGGGGTGCAGATCCCAGCCCTGGTAGAAGCCGGTGACGAGCGAGCGGCGCACGTCGTCGGCGTGCAAGCGCCACGCGCCGTGCACCGCGGCGCGGTTCGCCTTCTTCTGCTCGTCGGTCGACGCGTTCTTGTGCGGCGCGACGGGCATGATGTTGGTCGCGCCGTCCGAGAGCAGCACGCCCGTCGACGCGAACGCGACCTTCATCATCTGCTTCGCGAAGTCGCACGCGGGGTGACCCATCTTCTGGTGCGCGGCCGTGATGTCGCAGCCCGCGGTGTAGTCGTACGTCCCGAAGTGCGCGCCGCGCATGCGCGCGCCCGCCGACGACAACAGGCGCGGCAGCATCGAGCGCCCGGTCGGATCGAGGATGCACTGCGTGGTCTCGACCATGATCTCGAGCTGGAGCGCGCCGGTCTCGAGCTCGAGCTTGTCCTCGAGGTGCTCGAACACGCCGACCAGCGTCTCGACGTCGGCGCGGCTCGTGATCTTCGGCAACGTCACGACGAAGTTCGGCGGCAGCACGCCGCCGGTCTCGCCGAGCAGCTCCGACAAGAAGATGTCGAGCGTGCGCAGCGAGCGACGCGCGAGCTCGCCGGTCAGCGGCTTGATGCGGATGCCGAGGAACGGCGGCAGCGTGCCGGCCGAGAGCCCGTTGGCGACCTCGGCGGCCGCGACCGCGGCGTGGTGATCCTCTTCGTCGTCGGGGCGATTGCCGTACCCGTCCTCGAAGTCGATGCGGAAGTCCTCGACCGGCTCGCGCGCGAGCTTCGCGCGCACGCGCTCGTAGACCTTGCCCGCCAGCGGCTGCGCGACGCCGATCGCCTCGGCGAAGCTCGCCGGGTCGGGCGCGTACGCCTCGAGCGACTTGAGCGCGAGGCCGCCGAGCTTCTTCGCGGTGTCGCCGGTGAACAGGTGCGCGCCGCCGTAGACGGTGTGGACCGGCTGGCGCGCGCCGCCGTCGCCGGGATAGCGGCGCATCACGCGCTTCTGCGCGGACGCGACGCGGTGGAGGGCGCGATCGAGCTTCTTGTCGGACAGCGAGGTGCGCGGCATGGACGCGGTTGTATCGCAGACTCGCGCGCCGCGCGCGCCGCGCCGATCGAGACATGTCTCGCTCGCTCTTACACCGTCGCGGGGGCCGAGGGTGGCGTCAGCTGCGCACGACCTGCGCTCGGCCGCGATCGCGATGGATCGCGCGCTTCGCGATCGATCTCTCGCAGTACCGCGACTAAGCTCCGCGCATGACCATCGGACGCGTCTCCCGCGAACGCCGCGGCCACGTGCTGCTCATGGGCCTCGATCGCCCCGCCAAGCGCAACGCCTTCGATCTCCCGCTCTGGAACGATCTCTGCCGCGCGTACGCCGAGCTCGACGCCGACGACGAGCTGCGCGTCGGCGTCCTCCACGCGCACGGCGATCACTTCACCGGCGGGCTCGATCTGCCGCAGTGGGGCGGCGTGTTCTCGTCGGGGAAATGGGAGATCCCCGAAGGGCTCGATCCGCTCGGCCTCAACACGCGGCCGGTGAAGAAGCCGATCGTGTGCGCGCTGCAGGGCATCTGCATGACGATCGGGATCGAGCTCCTGCTCGCGACCGACATCCGCGTCGCCGCCGAGTCGACGCGCTTCGCGCAGATCGAGATCAAGCGCGGCATCTATCCGGTCGGCGGCGCGACCATCCGCTTGCCGCGCGAGGTCGGCTGGGCGAACGCGATGCGCTGGCTGCTGACCGCCGACGAATTCGACGCCCGCGAGGCGCATCGCATCGGGCTCGTGCAGGAGGTCGTGCCGCACGGCGCGCAGCTCGAGCGCGCGGTCGCGATCGCGACCGTGATCGCCGCGCAGGCGCCGCTCGGCGTCTACGCGACGCTCGCGTCCTCGCGCCATGCCCTCGCACACGACGAGCGGGAAGCGGCTGCGCGCCTGCTCCCCGACCTCGCGCCGATCATGAAGACCGACGACGTGCAGGAAGGCCTGCGCGCGTTCATGGAGCGACGCCCCGGGAGCTTCAGCGGCCGCTAGATCAGTTGTACGTCGCGTGCACGAGCGGCACGAACATCACGCCGCCGAGCCGCTCGCGCGTCGTGCCCTGCGCGCGACGCGTGATCCGCACCAGCTGTTGCACGCCCGACTGCGGGCCGATCGGCAAGACCAGGTGCGCGCCGACCGCGAGCTGCTCGACGAGGGCGGGCGGGACGTCGGGGCCGCTCGCCGCGACCGCGATGCCGTCGAACGGCGCCATCTCATCCCAACCGAGCGCGCCGTCGCCGCACCGCACGTGTACGTGCGCGACGCCGAGCGACGCGAGCCGCGCCGCCGCCGACGCCGCGAGCGCCTCGCGGATCTCGATCGTGTAGACCTCGGCGCCGAGCGCCGCGAGCACCGCCGCCGCGTAGCCGGTGCCGGTCCCGATCTCGAGCACGCGCGATCCGCGCTCGAGATCGAGCGCCTCCGCCATCAACGCGACGATGTACGGCTGCGAGATCGTCTGGTCGTCCTCGACGGGCAAGGCGCGATCCGCGTACGCCTCGGCGGCGAGCGCCGGCGGCACGAAGAGGTGGCGCGGCACCTCGCGCATCGCGCGCAACACGTCCGGATCGTGCACGCCGCGCGCCTCGATCTGCTCCGCGACCATCCGCGCCCGCTCGTCCGCCCGCTCACTCACCACGAGGTCTACCTCACTTCCGACTGATCGGGAGGATCGCCCAATCCGACGCCGCGCCCTGCTTGCCTCCCGACGAGAAGCTCGTGCGCACCACGCCCTGCCCCGCCGTCGCCGACGACGAGTCGACCGGCGCCGGCGAGAAGATCGCGCACGCCGGCGGGTTGCTGCCGCCGGTGCCGATCTGCACGTAGTCGATCATGCCGTCGCACGTCGACAGATCGCACGGCCCCGCACACAGCGCGTACCAGCCGTTGGCCTGCTCGTCGGACTTGCACATGCGCGTCGCGAGGTAGCGTTCGCGCTCGAGCAGATCGTTCGCGACCACCGCGCGGAACGTCTGGTTGCCCGCGACCTGCGCGTCGGCGCCGAAGCGGTAGCTCGACACGAACTGGTTGCAGTCGAGGTGGAACGCGATCGTGAGCCCGTCGAGATCGATCGTGTCGCTCGTGCGATTCACGACCTCGAGCAGCGGCACGTCGCCCATCGCGACCTGCGAGAGGCGCACGACGTCCTTGCAGTCGCCGTCGTCGCCGTCGATCGCGCCGTCGCAGTCGTCGTCGACGCCGTCGCCGCACGCGCGCTCGTGCGCGCGGCAGCTCCACGGCCGCACGCGGTCGAACGCGAGGCCCGGCGCGGTGCCGCCGAGGAAGATGTGGCGCGGCTCGGCGATGAGGCCGACCAGCTGGGTCTCGGGCGCGAGCGTGTTGCGCACCGGTGTCCACGACACGCCGTCGTAGTGATAGATCGATGCGCGATCGCTGACGGCCCAGATGTCGTCGGGCGCGGTGCCCGCGATCGTCGTCAGCGTGTCGGCCACCGCCGGCACGTCCTGCGAGCTCCACGCGTCGCCGTCGAAGTGCGCGAGCGCGCCGTTGTCACCGGCCGCCCAGACGTCCTTCGCCGACGAGCCCCACACGCCGTGCAGTGCGCGCGTCGTCGGCGAGACGTAGCTCTTCCACGCGTCGCCGTCCCAATGCGCGATGCCGCCGCCGCCGCCGACGGCCCACACGTTGGTCGGCCCCGAGCCCCAGATGTCGGCGACGACGAACGGCGGGCCCTCGATCGCCGACCAGCCCACGCCGTCCCAGTGCATCACGTCCATGCCCATCGCCCACACGTCGTCGGGCCCCGATCCCCAGACCGCGGCGACGCCGTTGGTCACCGACGTCGTCGACATGATCGCGCCGTCCCACTGCTCGATCAGCTGGCCGTCGGCGAAGAACATGCGGCTCGGATCGGTGCCCCATCCGTCGGTGAAGGCGCTCGCGCCGGTCACGACCCAGTCCGCGCCGTCGAAGAAGTAGAGATCGCCGGTGGTGCTCGACGCCCACAGGTTGTCGATGCCGGTGCCCGCGAGCGAGCTCGTGTACGCGTCGACGGTCTTGCCGCCGGGGAAGACCATCGCGCGCCCTGCGTAGCGCGCCGCGGTCGCGCCCGCGACCCACACGTCGCCGACGCCGAAGCCGAACAGCGCGCGCGCCTTCGCGGTCGCGCCGTCCTTGGTCCCGATCCAGTGCGCGCCGTCGAAGTGCGAGTACTCGCCGTCGGGCGCGATCGTGTAGACGTCGCGCGGCCCCGAGCCCCACACCGCCGAGTGACCTCCGATGTCGTCGGTCCAGACGCGCCACGCCTTGCCGTCCCAGTGATGGAGCGAGAGCGTGTCGGACTCCGCGATCCACACGTCGTCGGGCCCCGACGCCCACACGCCGGCGAGCGACTCGGTGGTGCCGATGTCGACGATCGTGCCGTTGTGATAGACGACGCCCGAGAACCCGACGATCCAGACGTCGCCGGGACGCGCCCACACCGACGACAGGCTGGTGAGGCCGTAGCCGTTCATGCGCTGCCAGCCGTTCGCGTCGCGATGGATCACGGTGCCCTGCGCGCCGACCGCCCAGACGTCGTTCGCCGACGTGCCGCTGATCGACGCGAGATCCATCCCCTGCACCGGGTTGGTCTCCGGTTCCCACGTCGTGCCGTTCCAGCGACGGATCTGCGCGTGCGCGCCGACGATCCACGCGTCGTCGGTGTCGGCGACCCACACCGCGCTGAGGTCGAGCCCGTTCGGCTGCGCGTCGACGTCTTTCCACCCGTGGCCGTCCCAGTGATAGACGAGCGTGCCGCCGACGAGCCACACGTCGTTCGGCGACGCGCCGCCGATGCCCGTGAAGAACCCGCTCGGCGCGCCGGCGACGCGCTTCCAGCCGAGCATCGCGCATCGATCGAAGGCGGCGACGCACAGCTTGTCCGCGCAGCTCACCGCGCCCGCGTCGAAGCCGTAGTCGACGCACTCGAGCGCCGAGCCCCACGAGCCGTCGCACAACTCGGGGCCGTTCAGCATCTCGTCGCCGCAGTAGCCGGTGCACGCGGTGGTGAGGTACACGCAGCGATCGGGATCGCAGGTGACCGGGCCCGGATCGTAGAAGTGGAGCGATTGGCAATTCACCTCGGGTGGGATGGGGACGTTCGGCTCGCAATCCTCCTCGGGATCGACCTTGCCGTCGCCGCAATGACGGCTGCACCCCGACGGATCGACCGTGCAGTTCTCGCTGCAGCGCAGATCGATGTCGTCGTAGTAGCCGATCGTCTTGCACGACACGCCGGGCGCGAACGCGGTGCCGTCGCACTGCTCGCCCGGCTCGATCAACGTGTCGCCGCAGCCGCGCCGCAGGCACCAGCCGTCGACGCATACGCCGTCGTCGGGGTTCGTGACCGTGCACGCGCCGGTGCCGCTGCATCCTTGCTGCGACGGCTGCAAGCACTTCGCGTGCGTGTCGTCGCACACCGTCCCCGCGGGACACAGGCGGCCGTCGTCGCAGACGATCGAGCCGCTCGACAAGCAGCCGGCGCACAGCGCGATGACGATGCACGCGCGGATCATGTCTCCCCTCGATCATTATAGACTGGTGCGCATGCGGGGGATCGCGATCCTGATCGCGCTCGCGGTCTGGGCGGCGCCTGCGGTGGCGGACGATGCGCCCTGGGCCGCGGGAGTCTCCGACGATCAGAAGGCGAAGGCGCAGACCTTGCTCGAGCAGGGCAACGCGCAGTTCGTCGAGCACCGCTACACCGACGCGCTCCAGACCTACCAGGCCGCCGTCGCCGTCTGGGATCATCCCGCGATCCGCTTCAACATCGTGCGCTGCCTCGTCCAGCTCGGCCGCACGCTCGAGGCGTACGACAACCTCGAGCTCGCGCTCCGCTACGGCAAGGCGCCGCTCGAGGAGAGCGTGTACGAGGAGGCGCTCGGCTACCAGAAGCTGCTCGAGGGACAGATCGCGGAGGTCCACGTGCGCTGCACGCAACCCGACGTGCAGGTCGCGCTCGACGCGAAGCCGCTCTTCACCTGTCCCGGCGACACCGCGCTGCGCGTCGCGCCCGGCGCGCACGTCGTGATCGCCAAGAAGGACGGCTTCCTCACGATGACCAAGGACGTGATCGCGCTCCCCGCGCAGCGCGAGACCGTCGACGTCGCCCTCCTGCCGATCGAGACCGCGGCGATCACCGTGCGCCGCTGGTCGCTGTGGAAGCCGTGGGCGGTGGTCGCGGCCGGCGGCGCGATCGCGATCGGCGGCGGCCTCCTCGAGTGGAAGGCCTCGCGCGACTACGACGCGTACGATCGCGCGGTGACGACGATCTGCGGCGAGCCCGGCTGCGATCCCGGCAAGCTGCCGCCCGAAACCGCCGCGATCGCGGATCGCGCGCGCACCGAGAACCGCTTCGCGATCGCGACCCTCACGATCTCCGGCGCCGCGGTGATCACCGGCGCGGTGCTCGTCTACCTCGACCGCTCGCACACCGAGATGCCGACGCTCGACCTGACGCCCACGAGCGCCACCGCGTCGTTGCGCTTCTCGTTCTAGACCGCTTCACGGTTGATGCGAGGTGCGGCGACGACTACGGCGTCGGATCGGGGCCTGGAACCTCGTCGGGACGGATCGGATCGCCGCGTTTGTAGCCGTCGGTGAGGAGCCAGGTCGTCGGGCGCACGACGGGCAGTGCGTCGTCGTGCGGCGGGATGCGCCACTCGGCCAGCGCGTGGGCGGACGAGAACGGATCGGTGCGGCGCGGGTCGTAGAGGTCGCGCCGGTGGTGGCGCCAGTTGTTGACGATGTAGCTGATCGCGTTGCGGGCCTGGGTCGGCGACGCGATCGTCGTGGCGTGATAGCGGAAAGCGAAGACGTGGCCGCGTGGGCGACGGAGCTCGCGATTGAGGCGGCGCGCGGCGCTGATCGCGAAGCCCTGCATGCCGGAGCGGAGCGCGTCTTTGCTGTCGGCCTCGACGAGCAGGTGGAGATGATTCGACTGGATGCTCGCGTGCACGATGCGGTAATCGCTGCGCGCACGGGCGTTCGCGATCGCGCGACGGATCGCGCGGTAGGCGTGGCGCGTGCGCAGGTTGGACACCTCGCGCGTGACGCGCAAGACGACGTGCACCGGGTGGCGGGGATCCAGCTCGGGACGCGTGCGGTGGCGCGGATCCATCCGGCGGTGGGTGATCGGACGGCCGAGCTTTTTGCGGACCGCGCCGCGCTTGGTGCGCGGGCGTAGATCGATCTCGAGCTGGCCCTTCCGTCGCTGGTTCCACGCCGACCTCCGCCGCCGCCGCCGCTTCGTCATCGTTAGGGCAGTTTACATGAGAAGAGCGGATGCGCCACCCAATCGATGTGGCATTTGGTGGGATGGGGCTCACGATCCTCCGTTGTGCCCGCTCGCAGGCGGCGCACGAGTGAGCGGAGCGCGCCGTCGGGTTGATTTCCCGAGCGCCGACATCGGCGCGGCCGCCGACCTTCGAGCGATCACGAGGCCGCGCCGCCGGCTTTCGAGATTTTTCGGGTTGAAGGGTCGAGCAACGCCCTCAAGGCGGTCCAGCTTCTTCGATCCAGCCCCGCTCGACGGTCGGCGCAGCGGGCAACGTGAAAGCGGTCTAGTGATCCTTGAGCTTCGTGGAGAGCGTCTTGCGCTCGTCCTCGAGCTCCTTCACGCGCGCTTGCTCGTGCGCGAGCGTGTCGCTCAGCTTCTGATTCGCGCTCTCGAGCTCGCGCTTCGCCTGCTCCGCCTTCTGGGTCGCGGTCTTCGCGCGATCCTCGGCGGCCTTCGCCTCCTCGAGCGCTTGTAACAGCTGCGCGTTCGAGCGCTGCAGATCCTCGAGCGTCGCGTCGCGTTGGACCTCGGCGACGGTCGCGCGCTGCTGCGCGGCGCTCTTCTCGTCTTCCGCCTGCTTGCGCTGGCGCTCCTCGGCCTCGCGCGCCTCGAGCGCCTCCATCGCCTTCTGCTTCGCCGCGGTCGCCGCGTTCATCTGCTCGGTCGCGCGCTTCGCCGAGGCCTCGGCCTCCTGCTTCGCGCCGCGGATGCTGAACATCGCGATCACCGCGCCGGCCGCGATCGCGGCGAGCAGCGCGAACGCCGACGCGAAGCCGATCCGCCGCATCCGCGCCGACCGCGTCGCCGACGCCAGGGCCGCGTCGAGGAACGCGCGATCGCGCGCGGGCAGCTCGCGAGGGCGGCGCCGCTCCCACCGGCGCGCGTCGTCGAGCGCCTCGCCGCGCCACAGAAGACCCGCGGGGCGACCGCGCGCCTCCCATTGCTTCGCGGCGGTGCGCAGCTGCGCGACCAAGGCCGCGTCTTCTTGATCCTCGTCGAGCCAGCGCCGCAGCGTCGGCCATCGCTCGATCAACGACTCGTGCACGATCTCGACCGTGCCGCCGCCGCCGCCCTCCGCCGCCTGCACGACGATCAAGCGCGCCGCGGCGAGCTGCTCGACGACGCGGGCGTCGAGCTCGTCGAGCTGTTCGATCGCGCGCGTGCGCTCGGGCGTGACCAGGCGCTGGAAGACGCCGCGCGCGATCTTCTGCGCGGCGGCGTCCATGCTCGACACGACCTCGTCCGCGTGCGCCGCGAGCGCGCCGACCACGCCGCCCATCTGCTGGTAGGTCGACGCCGCGAGCACGTGCTTCGAGCGATCGCGCGCGTCCCACAGCTTCGCGGCCGCGAACTGCAGCAAGGGCAAGGCCCCCGGCGTCGCCTCGAGCGCGCCCAGCATGTCGTCGATCATCGCGTCGCTCTCGAACCGATAGCCGACCATCTCGATCGGCTGCACGAGCGCGTCGCGCAGGCCGTCGCGCGTCGGCGGCCCGAGGAAGACGAGCCCGCGCGACAGCTCGTCCATGAAGCGCGGATCCTCCGCGATGCGATCGAGGAAGTCCGATCGCATCGACACGACCACGCGCAAGGGCGTCGCGGCGTCGTCGGCGACACCCGACAGCGCGGCGGTGAACGCGAGCCGCTCCTCGCGATCGTCGACGAGCGTGTAGAGCTCCTCGAACTGATCGACGAACAAGAGGATGTGCGTCTGGGTCGTGCGCGCGCGGCTGCGCAAGACCGCGCCGAGCGTGCCGGGCGCGGTGCGCAGCTTCTCGACGAAGCCCTCGTGCTCGGCGATGTGCTGCGCGATCGCGTCGTCGCCCGAGCGCGTGGTGAGCTGCTGCAGCACGCTCGCGAGCGCGACCAGCGGCGCGCGCCCCGGACGCAGCGTCACGATCTCCCACGACTCGCCGCTCGCCTTCAGCGCGGGGCCGACGCCGGCGCGCACGAACGACGACTTGCCGACGCCCGACGGACCGACGACGCCGGTCAGCGGCCGCTCGCGGATCCGCGCGACCATGCGCGACACGTCGCGCGCGCGTCCGAAGTAGCGATCGGCGTCGCCTTCCTGGAACGGCACCAAGCCGGGGTACGGGCTCTCGCCTTCGGCGAGCGCGCGGCCGGCGCGACCGGGCGCGAGCGCCTCGAGCGCGCGCACGACCTGATCCGCGCTCGCGAGGCGATCCGCCTTCTTCTTCCGGAGGAGCCCGTCGATCACGCTCGCGAGCGCCTCGGGGACGTCCGGCGCCGCCTCGCGCACCGACGGCATCGGCACCGACGTCGCGCTCACGACCTGGATCAGGTTCTGTGCGGTGAGCGGCTGCACCGGATGCCGCCCCGCGATCATCTCGAACATGAGCACGCCGAGCGCCCACAGATCCGATCGGTGATCGACCGGCTCGGTGCCGAGCTGCTCGGGCGACATGTACGGCAGCGTGCCGACCAGCGCGCCTTCCTTGGTCAACCCGAGATCGCGGAACACCGACGGCGAGCTCGTGCGCTGCGTGGTCGCGGTCTCGCCGCGCGCCTTCGCGATGCCGAAGTCGAGCACCTTCACCTGACCGCCGTGCGTGACGAACACGTTCTCCGGCTTGAGATCGCGGTGCACGATCCCCATCTCGTGCGCGCGTGCGAGCGCGCGCGCGATCGGCAGCGCGAGCTCGACGGCGCGGCCCGCCGGCAGCTTGCCGCGACGGATCAACCCCGCGAGCGGCTGCCCCTCGAGGTACTCGAGCACGAGGTACGGCATCTCCTCGTACTCGTCGACCTCGTGGACGATCACGATGTTGTCGTGGCTGCACTGCGCGGTCGCGCGCGCCTCGACGAGGAAACGCTCGGCGACCTGCTTGTTCGCGTGGAGCAGGAACTTGATCGCGACCTTGCGGCCGAGCTTGGTGTCGCGCGCGGCGTAGACGCAGCCCATGCCGCCGCGCCCGAGCTCGCGCACGAGCTCGTACTGATGCACGCGCGTGCCGGGCGCGAGCCCCGCGACGCTCGATCCGTTCGCGCCGCCGGTCTCGGCGACGCCGGTCTTCGCGAGCGCGTCCGACGACGTCTCGTTCGGCGGGGGCGTCGGCTCACCGCGCACCGTCGGTGCCGACGGATCGAGCTCGCCTGACTCCCCCACGCGGGGAATGGTAGCTCAGTTGTGGATACGGTGACGGACGAGCTCGAGCAGGAAGCGATGCAAGCGGCGCTCGTGCGCTTCGCTCGGTTGCTCCGCGACGCCGACGATCACGAGGTTCTTGTCCGTCGAAGACACGATGCCGCGCGCGCGCAGCCCGTGCTCGTCGGACGCGTCCTGGCGAATCTGCATCTCGACGTGCGTGCCCGCGATCCACTTGCCGTCGGCCTTGATCACGAGGCCGCCCGGACGGATCTCACGCACCGTCGCTTCGATCTGCGTCTCCTTGGAGCGCAGCCGGATGTCGTAGTCGCACGGGATCGACGGGCCCGCGCCTTTTTCGCTGACCATCTCCACGATCGTCCGCTCGATCGACGCGCGGATCGCCGCATCCTCCGGCGTCCAGCCGACGGGCGTGCGCCGGTGATCCAAGTCCTCCAGCCGCTCCGCCAATTCCGGCAACGACATGCTCTGCAATTGCTCGTGTTGCATCGGCCCTCTCCGGAATCCAGTATGCCATCGGCGGTCGGGGTCCGGCCGAGATCCTGGGGTAACCGCGCACCCATCACGCGTGCGTCACGCTAGTGTCACTGCAACTGTTCACCAATGCTGGAATGAGCCGCGCTCTCCTCTACATCTATATGTGTGCGCTGGTCGCCTGCGGCCGATCGGCGCCGACACCGTCGACGACGGGGCACCCGCGGTTGGTCGTGCTGGTCGTGATCGATCAGCTGAGCGAGGACGCGTTCGAGCCGCGCGCCGCGGCGGCGACCGACGGCGTCGCGCGCTTGATGAAGGACGGCCGCCGCTTCCTCGCGACGTATCCGTACGCGGCGACCTCGACCGCGCCGGGGCACGCGGCGCTCGGCACCGGCGCGCCACCCGCGGTCACCGGGATCATCAGCAACGAGATCTGGGATCGCGAGCTCGCGGTCGTGGTCGACACGACCAAGGGCGCGAAGGGACCGCCGACCGCGGCGCGCTTGCGCGTCGACGGGATCGCGGACGCGCTCTTGCGCGCGCATCCCGACGCGCACGCGGTCGCGGTCGCGATCAAGTCGCGCAGCGCGCTCTACACGCTCGGTCACAGCGGCGTCTCGGTCTGGTACGACGCCGATCATCTGCAGATGGTGTCGAACACGCCGCGCGCGTGGCTCGACTGGCTCGCCCTCCTCCACCCGCTCGCGCCGACGATGCACGACCTGTGGCGCGCGACCGATCCCGCGCGCCTCGCCACGCTGTCCGGTTCGCCGGACGATGCGCCCGGCGAGCTGTCGCTGCGCGGCTGGACGTCGACGTTCCCGCACGCGATCGGCGCCGGCACGCAACCGCACCGCGCGTTCGAGTCGACGCCGCAGGCGGACGTCGCGATCACCGACGCCGCGCTCGCCGCGATCGCCGCCGAGCACCTCGGCGAAGACGAGATTCCGGATCTGCTCGTCGTCAGCTTCAGCGCGCACGACTACGTCGGTCACGCGTTCGGGCCGGACTCGTGGGAGTCGTGGGACGAATGGCTGCGCCTCGACGTGCAGCTGGGCCGCATCGAGCGCGCGCTCGACGCCGCAGCGCCCGGCGCGTGGACGATGATCATGACGAGCGATCACGGCGCGCCGTCGACGCCCGAGCACCGGAAGGCGCTCGGCCTCCCGGGCCTGCGCATGTCGTACGAAGACGTCGCCGACGCCGCCGAGCGCGGCGCCGAATCGGTCGCCGGGCCCGGCCCGTGGATCGCGGCGGCGCGCTATCCGAGCGTGTGGCTGACCGGCACCGCGCGCGCGCTGCCGCCGTCGGTGCGCGATCAACTGATCGACGCCGCGATCAAGGCGATCGGATCGACCCCGGGCATCGCGCGCGCCGCGCGCACGTCGGAGCTCGCCGGTTCGTGCGACACGCGGACCGGCGACGATCGCGGGCTGTGCCTCTCGATCGATCCCGAGCGCTCCGGCGAGATCGTCTTCCTGCCCGCCGAAGGGACGATCATGGCGAAGCGCGGCGATCCCGACGCGACCGATCACGGCTCGCTCTTCGACTACGATCGCGAGGTCCCGCTGATCGTGATGGGCGCCGGCGTCACGCCGAGCGTCGTCTCGGGATCGGTCTCGCCGCTCGCGGTCGCGCCGACCCTCGCCGCTCTGTTGGGCGTGCCGCCGCCGTCCGCGGCGCGCGAGCGTCCGCTTCCGCTGATATAGTGCGCGCACGTTGCGGGGCCGCTTCGTCTTCGCGTTCTTCGCGGTCTTCGCGTCCCTGGCGATCGCCGCGTGCGGCGGGCACCGCAGCGGCAGCGACGCCGGCGGCACGCTCGCCGAGATCAAGGCGCGCGGCGAGATCATGTGGGGCGGCGACAAGCTCGGCGGCGCGCCCTACGTCTCGGAGGACCGGAACGATCCGACGAAGGTGGTCGGCTTCGAGGTCGACATCATGGACGCGATCGCGAAGCGGCTCGGCGTGCGGCAGCGCTTCGTGCCGAAGGACTGGCCGGAGCTGGTGCCGTTGCTCGAGCGCGGCGACTTCGACGTCGTCATGAACGGGCTCGAGGCGACCGAGGAGCGCGACGAGCGCCTGCGCCTGTCGAAGCCGTACTACGTCTACGCCGAGACGCTCACGGTCCGAAAGGATGCGCCGTACAAGTCGCTCGACGATCTCGCCAAGAAGACCGTCGGCACGCTGCAGGGGACCTACGCGTTCGAGATCCTCCGCGACCGGAAGATCGACTTCGCGGGCTACGACGAGGAGGACAAGGCGTACTCGAAGCTCCGCGACGGGACGATCGAGGCCGTGCTGCTCGACGACGTGATCGCGAATCGCAAGGCATGCTCGGACCCGGAGCTGCGCTGCCTGCCCGGCGAGATCGCGCGCGGCACCTACGTGATCGGCATGCGCAAGGGCGACGACGAGCTCGCGCGGGCGATCGACGACGCGCTCGACGACATGCGCAAGAGCGGACAGCTCGAGCAGATCCTCCGCAAGTACAACCTGTGGAACGCGCGCCAGACCGAGCCGCCGCCGCCGATCGCGCACAGCGCGAACGCGTCGCGCAGCTTCGACCTGACCCAGCTCAAGCTGTTCGTGTCGGCGGCGTGGGTGACCCTCGCGCTGTCGGCGGTGGCGTTCCTGCTCGCGGTGCCGATCGGGCTCATCCTCGCGATCGCGCGCGTGTACGGCGGGCCGATCGCGCGCGCGCTGTCGCGCTTCTACATCGAGATCTTCCGCGGCACGCCGGTCCTGCTCCAGCTCTACGTCATCTACTACGGCATGGCGCCGTACTGGCGGCTCGGACCGCTCGAGGCGTGCGTGCTCGGGCTCGGCCTCAACTACGGCGCGTACGAAGCCGAGGTGTACCGCGGCGCGCTGCTCGCGATCCCGCGCGGACAGAGCGAGGCCGCGAAGGCGCTCGGGCTCGGGCCGTGGCAGAGCCTGCGCTTCATCCTGTTGCCGCAGGCGTTGCGGCTCGCGTTGCCGGCGATGACCAACGACTTCGTGTCGCTCTTGAAAGACTCGTCGCTGGTGTCGACGATCGCGGTGATCGAGCTGACCAAGCGCATGCAGATCGCGGGCGTCGATCTGCGCGACTACCTAGTGCCGGGGTTGGTGTGCGCGGCGATGTACATGATCCTCAGCTTCCCGCTCGCCGAGCTGGCGCGGCGGCTCGAGAGGAGGTTGGCGCATGATCAGCGTCCGCTCGCTCTCTAAGCAGCACGGCACGCGGCGCGTGCTCGAAGGCGTGAGCGCCGAGGTCGGCAAGGGCGAGACGATCGC
>DATJIA010000292.1:0-11749 GCA_035493675.1 Kofleriaceae bacterium
GAGGCCAGACGCCAGGCGCCAGGCGCCAGAGTGAACGCTCTGGCCTCTGACTCTGGCCTCTGGTGTCTGTCCTCTGGCCCTGGCCTCTGGGGTCTGGCGTCTGTCCTCTGGCTTCTGTCCTCTGCGCCCGCGCTCAGTTCAGCCCGTCGACGCGCGCGCGAAGCTGTTCCAGGTCGCGCGCGATCTTCGGGTTGTCCGCGTCGAGGATCGCCAACCGCTCGAGGACCTCGAGCGATCGGAACCAGTCGCCGCGCTGCCCGTAGATCCCCGCGAGGTTGAGCAAGACCCGCGTGAGGATCTTGCCGTTCGAGAGCGGCGCGAGCATCTGCGGCTCGACCTTGGCTTCCGGACCGGTCATCTTCTGCAGGAGCGCGGTCAGCGCGGGGCCGTCGAGCTCGGCGCCGCCGTGGAACGGATCGATGATCAGATCGCGCGGCTGCGAGTCGACGCGCACGAGGAAGTGGCCGGGGAAGCCGAGCCCGGCCGCGGCGACGCCGATGCGCCGCGCGACCTCCATGTACAGCACGCTGAGCGTGATCGGGATCCCGGTGCGGCGATCGAGCACGCGGTGCAAGAAGCTGTTGTCGGGATCGTAGTAGTCGGCCGTGTTGCCGCGGAAGCCGAGCTCGTGGAAGAGCGCCGCCGCGATCGCGCGCGGGCCCGCAAACGCGACCTCGCCGAGCCGGTCGCGCGCGTCCGACGCACGCGCCGCGAGCTCGTCGATGCGGCCGAGGTAGCGCGCCAGATCGAGCTCGCCCTCGAGCTCACCGACGAGCAAGGCCGCGCGATCGAGCGCGATCGCGTCGTCGCCGGCCGAGACCGCGTCGGCGAACCGCTGGAGCGCGTCGGTCACGCAACGATCGTATCACGCCGCGGCGCGGCGCTTGCGGAGCCCGAGCAGCACGTCGAGCGGGACCGGCGTCCGGCGCGGCGGCTTGCGCCCGACGCGCGCGTCCATCGCGCGCTTCTGCGTCTTCAGGCGATCGGCGAGCTCCTTCGCGGTGCCGACGAACCGGCGGCGCGTACCCACCAGCATGTCGAACCACGGCCACACGACGCACCAGTTGCGATCCTGGTTCGGGCCCATGTGGTGATCGTAATGCCACGGCAGGTGGCGGCGTCCCCACTCGGGATCGATGTGCGCGCGCTTGTGCACGCGGCGGTAGTGATCGAGGCACCACCACGTGGTCGCGACGTAGAACGGCGCGACCGGCAGGAGCGGCAGGTGCGCGGCGCCGATCGCGATCAGCGTGAGCGCCTCGCCGGCCTGCGTCTGCGTCGACCACGGCGGCCCCTCGTAGTCGGGGTCGTACATGCCGTGCTTGCGCACCTGCTGGTGGTGGACGTGGAAGTGGAACGAGAACGGGTTGCCCTTCCGCTTGCCGAGGTCGTGCAGCAGGTACTTGTGCGCCGCCCACTCGCCCGCGTTGAACATGAAGAGCGCCAGCGGGATCCCGATCATGGGCGGAGCATCCCGAATTTGCACGCTCGATGCAAATACTAATCGTTGCGGTGCTCGGCCTTCTCGTCGAGGTACGCCTTCGCGCCCTCGCTGCCGTCGAGCTCCGCCTCGAAGAACGCCGTCACGAAGCTCGCCGCGATCGCGCGACCCGCCTCTGGATCCATGTACGTGAAGTCCTCGCCGGTCGTCTGCCGGATCCCCGCGCCACAGCCGGCCATGAAGATGTCGGCGGCGCCGTCGACGTCGGAGAACGACCAGTGCCCGGCGTCGGCGACCTCGAGCTTCCACACCGGCACCGACGCCATCGCGTAGTTGTTCTCGCGGATGAGCTTGTTGCCGAGCTCGGTGATGCTGTTGTCTTCCTTCGCGACGAGGAACGCGAGCGGCACGTGCAGATCCTCGATGTTCACGCCGCTGATCAGCGGGTTGTCCATCGGCGCCGCGATCGACAGCGCCGCGCGGATGCGCGTATCCGTCTGCGCGACCAGCCCCGCGGTGACGCCGCCGAAGCTGTGGCCGAAGACGCCGATGCGCGTCGGGTCGATCGGCTGCGTCGCGATCGCTCGATCGATCGCGAACCGGATGTCCGCCGCGCGGACGTTCAAGAAGTCGGTGCCGATCGTCTCCTCGTGACCGGCGAGGTGGTCGTAGATCGTGTTGCCCGTGTGATCGACCGCGATCACGACGAAGCCGTGGCTCGCGAGCCGCTCGGCGACGGTCTCCTCGGAGAACCGCACGCAGTCGTGGCAGTGCGAGAACGCGACGAGCGGGAACGTGCCGGCGGCGGCGGTCGCGCCGACCGCGACGTGCGCGGTGCGCGATGGGCAGCTCGGCGCCGCGGCCAAGAGCCCCGCGTACGACGCGCGGTGCGGATCGATCTCGAGCTGCTCGATCGGCACGTCGATCGCGGCGGCGTCGGTCGGGTACCAGACCTGCGCGGTCAGCGCGCGCGAGCGCGCGGTGTCGGTGAGATCGAGCCGCGCCGTTCCGACTCGATACGCGCCCGCGCTCTCGACGCCGAGATCGGGCGACGCACCGCACGCACCGACGAAGATCACGAACGCCACGCTTCGCAACATCGCGCGGAGCGTACTCCCGCCGCGCCGCGACACGAAAGCCCTCACTCGTGCGAGAATCATCGGATGCCTCTCGAACCGGAGCCCGGCCATGTCATCGGCGGCCGGTACGAGCTCGTCGAGAAGGCAGGGCGGGGCGGCATGGCGGACGTGTGGCGTTCGCACGTCCGCGGCGACTTCGGCTTCCGCCGCATCCTCGCGGTGAAGCAGATGCACACCGCGCTCGCCGAGCAAGAGCAGTACGTGAAGATGTTCGTCGAGGAGGCGCGCCTCGGCTCGGTGCTCGAGTCGCCGAACATCGCGGAGGTCCGCGACTTCGTCGCCGAGGACGGCAACTACTACATCGTGATGGAGTGGATCGACGGCGTCGATCTCGGCTCCTGGATCAAGTGGCACATCGAGACCGGGCAAGTGCCGCGCTGGGAACTGGTCGCCGCGATCGGCGTCGGCATCCTGCGCGGGCTCGCCGCCGCGCACGAGCGCAGCGAGAACGGCTCGACGGTGCCGATCGTCCATCGCGACGTGTCGCCGCACAACGTGCTGCTCACGACGCGCGGGATGGTGAAGCTGATCGATTTCGGGCTCGCGCTCGCCGCCGATCGTCCGACCGAGCGCACCGAGCCCGGCATCGTCAAAGGCAAGATGGCGTACCTGTCGCCGGAGATCGTGACCGGCGGCAAGCCGGTGCCGGCGTCGGATCAGTTCGCGTGCGGCTCGGTGCTGTGGGAGACGCTCGTCGGCAAGAAGCTCTTCGACGGCGCGACCGACTACGAGACGTACACGCGCGTGCGCGACTGTCAGGTGCCGCCGCTGCGCCCGATCCGCGGCGACGTGCCGGCGGCGTTCATCCAGATCGTGATGCGCGCGCTCTCGGCGCAGCCGGAGCAGCGCTTCCCGTCGTCGCGGGAGATGGCGCGCCAGATCGGCACCGTGATGAAGAAGGTGACGATGCGACGCGACATGCACACGGTGCTCGCGCGCTCGGTCGCCGACGCGCGCGCCGCGGTGAGCGGCATCCGCGTGCAAGAGGCGAGCGAGGAGACGCCGGTCGCCGACTTCCGCGAGTTCACGCCGCCGGTCGAGAAGGACCGTCGCGGCTTGTGGCACAAGCTGCCGTTCTTCGGCAGGCGCCGCGGTTAAGGCGCCATCCAACCGTCGTCGAGCTTCGGCAACAGGTACGTGTGGATGTCCGCCGCGGTGCCGGGCACCGCGTGCCCGTTCTCGATCGCGCCCGCGTCGTCCCAGTGCCCGCCGTCGACCTCGATGCGCATCATCGGGAAGCCGGCCGCGGTCATCGCGTCGGTCTCGGTGCGCACGCCCGCGATCGGATACGTGTCGTCTTGCAGGTGCGCGACGTGGACGACGCGGAACTTCCACGACGCCGCCGCGAGCGACGCGCTCTTCGACGAGCCGGTGTCGCGGAACGGCGACGTGTTCTCGACGATCGCCCCCGCGAAGCGGTCCGCGTTGTAGAACGCCGTGCGATACGTGAGATCGCCGCCCGACGAGTAGCCGCCGATCACGACGCGCTTCGGCGCGATGTTGAAGTGAGTCGCGAGCGTGTCGATCGAGGCGATCACGCGCGCCGGATCGTTCGTCATGTCCCAGCAGCCGCCCTCGGCGCCGCCGGGCGCGATCGTGATCCAGCTCTGCGCGCCGCCGGGCGAGACCGTCCAGACGTCGCCGGAGCTGTAGCCGTAGCAGCCGTGCAACCAGACGAGCAGCGTGATCGGCGTCTGGTGCGTGTCGTCGTACGCGTCGGGCACGTAGACCCAGTCCTCGCCGACCTGGAACGGATCGTTCTTGGTGTACGCGATCGGATCCTTCGGCACCGACGACCTCGCGTCGGGCGCCGACGGCTTCGCGTCCGCCTGCGCATCCGCCGCCGGCGAGTCTGCATCGGGCGCGGCGCGGCCCGCGTTGCCGCACGCACCGACGAGCACGATCCAGATGAAGGTACTTCGATGCATGTCGATGCTACGGCGGCGGCCCGGCGCGCTCGCCGGCGCTGCCGGGCTTGTCCGCGCCCTGCCGTTCAATCGTACTTCGGACGGACGTTGCCCGTCGCGAGGAACTCCTTCAACGTATCGATGTCGTCTTGCGTCAAGGTGTCCTCCGGAATCGTCCCGTCGAACGCGAGGAGCTTGGTTCGCAGGTGCTGTTCGATGACCGGATCGAACGACGTCATGTCTCCGGGCAGGTAGAGGGAGACGAGGAGCTGCGCCGCCGTACAGCGCACCGCAGGCGGGCCATCCAGTCCTTCGTCGATGAGCCGCGCGATCGCTTGCTTGTCGATCGTGCTCGGATGGCCTGCAACGTTGCCGCTCCAGAGCCCACCGAGGAACCCGATACGCTCGACGGCGGTACACAGGTTCAATCGAGGCCATGGATAAGTCGCGCGGAGATTCGCGACGGCACGAAGCACGAGCGGCGCGATCGCGGTCGCTTGCGCTTCGATGTTGGCGGCGCCCGCGAGAAGGAAGCTGAGCAAGTGCACGACGTCGCCGTCGTCGCTGCCCGCATAGGCATTCACAAGCCCTTCGAGGAAGTCGCGTTCTTCCTCGGTGCCGTACATCACCTCTCTCAGCGCAGTGCGCCTCTCTTCGGTGTGCATGCCGAGCGCGATCGATTCCAATCGCACTCTTTCGACTTCCGCGAGGCGCTCGCGAACTCCGCGGCGAAGGTGCTCACGCATCACTCGCTCGACGTCGTTCAGATACGCTTCAACCATCCACTGCGGATCGCGTACTCGAGATACGCAGTGTTCGGCTGGTACTTCGGATCGTGGTGACCGCAGTACTTCAGGACCTCGATGACTTGCTCCTCGGTGGCGCGTCCGCCATTCACGCGAAGCATCTCCTTGATTCCACCCCACGCTGCGAAGTGGTGAGCCACTTTCGGTACATGCGCTTCGCCTGCAGCAGTGAGCTCCAGGAGCGCGGTCACGGTGCCACTCATTTCGTGAAGGTCGTCGTGTCGCTCGACACGCGATTGACGATGTCGAGCGCGTGCTCGAGGTTGAAGTCTTTCAGATCGGCCGACACGTCGATCGCCTGCGCCTTGAGCGTGTTCGAGCCGGTCGGGATCGGGGCGAGGTCGGTCGGGATCTTCGCGCTGGTCGAGCCGTCGAAGATCGACACGCTCCACGACGTCGACGACGCGTTCGAGATCTCGAACCCGAGCAGGCTGGCGCCGCTCACCGCGGTCGCCGACACGGTGTCGCTCGCGAACATCATCCCGGTCGGCGTGCCGAGCCAATCGCCGAGCGACACGTTGCTGACGTCGGTGAGGCCGTGCTTGTTGATGATGCTCTGCCCAGTGTTGCCCTGCGCGCTGGCGACGATGCGGTAGCTCGCGCCGGTGAACGCGGACAGCTTCGGCACCAGCACGCTCGTGTTGGTCGGCGAGATCGTCGTCAGCGGGGCGAGCGGATCGCGGAGGATCGGCGCCATGCCGTCGGCGCCGAGGTCGACGTAGACGAGGCCGCCGACGGTGGTCAGCGCGGCGGGCACGGTGCCGAACGCGACGGTCGCGTTCTGCGTGTCACCGGCGGCGAGCGACGTCAGCGTCACGCCGGTCTGGTTGACGCCGCCGTTGACCGCGAGCCCGCCCTTCCACGCGAAGCCGCTTACGACCGCGGTGTCGTCGGCGAAGTTGGTCGGCGTGCCCTTGAAGTCGCGATCGGTGATCGTCGCGAACAGCGCGACCGAGCCGGTGCGCGCGTTGACCTTGAAGTCGCAGCCCGGGTTCCCGAACTGGCTGTTCAAGCACAGGTTCGCCGGGATGCCGCCGGTCCCGCTCGGCGAGCCGATCGAGTTCGCCGGATCGTCGAGGCGCGTCGTCCACGTGTACGTGATCGTCGCGAGCGTCGCGTGGCCCTGCGCCGGCGCGGGCAGCGTGGCCCAGTTGTCGATCGTGCCGTCGAGCTCGGCCTGCGCGACCGTCGCCTGCGTCGTGAGGCGCACGGGGATCGTGACGTTCGCGCCGTTCACGCCCGCCCACAGCGTGGGCACGTGCATGTCGGCGACGACCGCGACGTCCTGCTTGCCGCTGAGATCGCCCTTCGCGGTGAACAAGCCGTTCGCGTCGGTCATGCCGCTGATCGAGCCGACGCGCACCTTGGCGCCCGAGATCGCGGCGAAGGTGTTCGAGTCGATCACGTAGACGTTCACGCGGCCGTCGATCTCGCCGGAGCCGACGCCGCCGCCGGTGATGAGCGCGGGCGCGGCGTCGTTGCCGCCGCACGCGACGAGCGCGAGCGAGGTGCCGAGCAGTAGGTGAAGCGATCGCATAGGTCCTCCCGTTGCCCCCTACTAGAACGGAAACCGAGATCGCGCGCAAATGATGTGCGCGATGGCACTCGCCTACGGCTTGTCCTTTTCTTGCACACGCTTGCGAAGCGCCTTCGCCGCGACGCGCGCGGTGCGCTTGGCGGCGCCGTCGCGGCGCTCGGCGCCCGTCGACGATTCGGCGGCGAGCTTGCGGAACGCGGCGAGGCGCGGCGGATCGATCCGATCGCGCACCGCGCAGCCGGGCTCGCGATCGTGGCGGCAGTCGGCGAACTTGCACTGCGCGGCGAGCGCCTCGATGTCGTCGAAGGCGTCGTGCTCGTCGGCGTCGTCCCACAGCGCGAGCTCGCGCATGCCGGGCGTGTCGATCACGACGCCGCCGCCGGGCAAGACGAACAGCTCGCGGCGCGCGGTCGTGTGGCGCCCGCGATCGGTGTCGCTCTTGATCGATTGGGTCGGCGTCGCCGCGGCGGCGAGCGCGTTCACGAGCGTGGACTTGCCGACGCCCGACGAGCCGCACAAGACCGCGGTGACGCCGCTCGTGACCAGCGCGAGCAGCGACGACGCCTCGCCGCGCGCCGCGCTCGTCATCGCGATCGGGATCCCGGGCGCGGCCGCCTCGATCGCGCGCACCTGCTGCATCGGATCCTCGACGAGATCGATCTTGTTCAGCACGATGATCGGCCGCGCGCCGCCGCCGCGCACGAACGCGAGGTAGCGCTCGAGCCGGCGCGGCGAGAGATCCTTGTTGGCCGACGTCACGACGAAGCCGAGATCGACGTTCGCCGCGAGCGGCTGCGGCGCGGTCTTCTCGCCGGCGGCCGCGCGCACGAGCAACCCGCGCCGCGGCAAGACCGCGCGCACGATCGCGGACGATCCGCTCGCGACCGACGCGTCGGCGCCCGACACCAAGACCCAATCGCCGACCGACGGCAGCGAACGCTTGTCCTTCGCCGCGGCCTCGCGATACGCGCGTCCCGGGATCTCGGCGACGAAGCTGCCGGCTTCGCTGATCACGTCGTACGCGCCGCGGTGCTCGATCGCGACGCGCGCGGGCGTCCAGCTCGGATCATGTGCGGCCGCTTCGCGCGCCCACTCGTCGTCCCAACCGAGGGCGCGCAACGCGATCATGATCAGACACTGAGCTCGCGCCCGATCAGCTCGAGCGGATAGATCGGACAGCCGTTCGCGACCATCTCGAGCAGCGCGCGCAGATCGGCGCCGCGCAGCTTCAAGCCACGGATCTCCTCGAGCGTGAGCCACGCCGCGCCGAGCGATTCCTCGTCGGGCGTCGTCTTCGGCGCGCGGTCGTCGGTCGGCGTCGCCACGTAGATCACGCGCACGCGCGCGCCGTTGCCCGACGCTTCGTGCTCCACGCGCAAGACGCCGTCGAGGTGGATCGGCACGCCCGTCTCCTCGAGCACCTCACGCACGGCGGCGTCGACGAGCGATTCACCGATCTCGACGCGACCGCCGGGGATCGACCAGCACTCGCCGTACTTCTTCTCCTGCGTGAGGAGGAACCGCCGACCCATCCGCACCACCGCGAGCGCGAAGTACCACGTCGGAATCGGAGGGCGCGCCATGCGCGCACCGTATCACCTAGAAGCCCGGGTTGCCTTCGGCGCCGTCGAACGAAACATTCGACTGGCCCGTGAGCTCGCCGGTCCTCGTCGCGCACGCGGGACACGACCACTGCCACTCGGGCGCGGCGCGCAGCTCGTCGTGCGAGGTCGCGGTCGACAGATCGACGAGCATCACGGTGCCGTTGATCGTGTCGGTCGTGCCGGGGAGATATTGCGCGAGCTCCGTCGGCGGCGACCACGTCACCTCGCTCGCGCCGGGCGCGATCGAGATCGTCCAGTCGTAGATGTCGTTGCCCTTCGTCCAGTTCAGCTCGACGACCGCGGTGTCGTACGTGCCGGTGCCCATGGTCGTCCACGACACCTTCTGGCTCGCAGCGTCGAAGGTGCTCGGCGCGCCGAGCCACGGCATCGCGGGCGCGGTGAGCGTGCCGGTCGTCGCGTCCGGCGCGACGGCCTTGTACATCTCTTGTCGGCCGAAGCCCTGCGGACCGTGCAGCTCGCTGAAGACGTCGATGCGATCGCTGCCGGGCAAGAGCGGCACCGTGTACGAGCCCGTGCCGCTCGCGAGCTGCACGAAGTTCCAGCGCGAGAACTGGTAGGCATCGTCCACGATGGTCCCGGCGCCGAGATCCGCGTTGGTGACGTCGGCGCCGACGCCGGTGACCTGCGTGGCGATCTGGAGCTCGGGCGCCACCGTCCAATTCGTGAGCGTCGCGGTCTGATCGCCGTTGAACGGCGCGTCCTTCAAGACGCCGGTGGCGACGACCTGGAAGTTGGCGTCGCTCGCGATCACGAACACGGTCACCGTCGTCGCGCCGCACGTCTCGGCGATCGAGAACGACGTCGGCGCGCTCTGGACCGACTGCGAGCCGCACTTCCAGTAGACGTCGTAGTTGACCGCGTTGGGCGGCGGCGTGAAGTTGATCGTCAGCGTGCCGGTGCCGCCGGTGCCCGGATCGTCGGTGTAGCGCTCGCCGAAGGTCAGATGATCGCCGGGCTTCACGCCCGCCATCGTCACGATCTTGAAGCTGCCGGTGCTCGGATAGATCGCGGTCACCGTCGCGCCCGCCTGGACGCCGGTGAGGATCGCCTGGCCGTTGGCGTCGGTCGTGCCGGTCGGGCCGAGCGAGCCGTTCGGCTGCACGCTGATCACGGAGATGCCCGCCTCGAGCGTGCCGTTCTTGTGGCCGCTCGCTTGGCGGCTGTAGGTCGTGACGACGACGTCGGTCGTGGCGTCCGCGGTCGTGTTGGCGTCGACGCTCTTGGCGTCGATGCCGTTACTCGCGTCGGTCAGGTCGTGGACCTTCCCGCAGCCCGCGCACGCGAACAAGACCGATGCGACCCCCGCGAATCGACGCATGCCGCGAGCGTATCACTTGGCGAGGACGATCGTGGGACAACGTTCGCCGAGGTCGTACGCGGGGGCGTGCCGCGACACGAGGCGCAGCGGCGCGAGCGCGGCGACGGCTTCGTGCTCGGTCGGGAACGAGTAGCGGATCGTCGAATCGCGATAGACGTCGATCGTGTCGATCGCCTCGCGCGGCCACGGCAGCGCGTCGCGATCGGGGAAGCGCGCCTCGAACGCGCGATGGATGTCGGCGACGGCGACGTTGCGATCGATCGCCGCGAGCGACATCGCGAGGCGCCACTTGAACGCGTGGAAGTTGCCCTCGATCTGGAGCTCCTGATCGATCGACGCGAACAGGCGGAGGATCGCGCGGCCGCCGGGCGCGAGCACGCGGGTCAGCTCGCGCGCGATCGCGTGATAACCGTCGGGGTAGGCGACGCAGCAGAGCGCGCCGTCGCCGAGGACGAGATCGACCGCGTGATCGGGCAGCGGCAGCGCGGTCCACTCGCCGACGATCGCGCGCACGTGCTTCGGACAGACGGCCTCGATCATCGCGTGCGCGTGATCGATCGCGACCAGCTCGGGCCACGGCAGCGACGCGAGCTCGGGCGTGACGCCGAGCAGCAGGACACGCTTCGCGCCCGCGCCTTCGCGGCGGACGATCGCGAGATCTTCGTCGCACGGCCGGAGCGGCGGGCCGATCCGCGCCCATTGCTGCGCGTGCAGCGGCCAATGATCCATCGCCGTCATGGTAAACGAGACGCGATGTCGAAGCTCGATGCGCTGGTCGCGCAGCTCGACGACAGCCAATGGTGGCCGTCTGCTCGGATCGCGGCGGCGCAGCTCACCCAGCGCGACGCCTTGCTCGCGCACGCGGTCGCGTCGGTGCCGCACTACGAGGGCATCTTCGATTGGGCCGGCGTGCCGATCCTCACGCGCGACGCGTTGATCGCCGCCGGGCCGCGCCTGCTCTCGCGCGCGTATCCCGCGAGCCACGGCCCGACCGAGGAGATCATGACGTCGCGCACGACCGGCGAGCCCGTGCGCGTGCGCGGCACCGGCGTCACGTCGCTGTGGTGGGAAGCGCTCACGCTGCGCGAGCATCGCTGGCACGGGCGCGATCTCCACGCGCACCTCGCCGCGATCCGCTACACCGGCGCGCACGCGCCGCCGCCCGACGGCCTGCGCGTCCGCGGGTGGGGCCCCGCGACGGCGGCGATCGCGCCCGACGCGCCGATGTCGGTCTTGTCGATCGCGAGCACGACCGACGAGCAGCTCGCGTGGCTCGCGCGCGAGGCGCCGGCGTATCTGTTGATCTATCCGAGCGCGCTCGACGCGCTCTTGCGCCGCGGCCTGCACCTGCCGTCGCTGCGGCAGATCCGGACGATCAGCGAGGCGCTCTCGCCTTCGACGCGATCGCTGTCGGCGGTGCCGATCGTCGACACCTACTCCGCGCAAGAGGTCGGCACGATCGCGATGCAGTGCCCGACCGGCACGCACTATCACGTCCAGTCCGAGCGGCTCCTGGTCGAGATCCTCGACGACTCCGGCGCGCCGTGTGCGCCCGGCGAGACCGGCCGCGTCGTGATCACCGATCTGCACAACTTCGCGACGCCGATCCTCCGCTACGAGATCGGCGACTACGCGACCGTCGGCGAGCCGTGCGCGTGCGGCCGCGGTCTGCCCGTGCTCACGCGCGTGCTCGGCCGCCGCCGCGGCATGCTCACGTACCCCGACGGCCGCACGACCTGGCCGGTCTTCACGATCGCGTGTCGCAACGCCGCGCGCTACCGCGAGCTGCAGCTCGTGCAACCCGCGCTCGATCGGTTGATCGTGCGCGTCGTGCCGCTGCCGGAGGTCGCGGTCGATCGTGCCGCGCTCGCCGCCGCGCTGCGCGCGACCTTCGCCCACGACTTCACGATCGACGTCGAGCTCGTCGAGACCCTCGGCCGCACGCCCGCCGGCAAGCTCGAGGAGTTCGTGTCGCT
>DATJIA010000293.1:0-15478 GCA_035493675.1 Kofleriaceae bacterium
CTCGTCGGCCGCGGCCTTCGCGGCGACCGCGTCGGCGCGGGCGGCGGCGATCTCTACCGGACGCGCGCCGCGCTTCAATTGATCGAGCCGCGCGCGCGCGCCGTCGACCGACGCCTGCGCCGCCGCGACCCGCGCGCGGGCGGCGCGGTCATCCAACCGAGCGAGCACCTGGCCGCGGGTCACGTGATCGCCTTCCTCGACGAGGATCTGCTGGATGCGGCCGGGCTGCTCGAACATGAGCTCGACCGCGGCGCGGTGCGGCTCGACGCGACCGGGGGCGACGAGCGTCCGAATGTCGGACAGCACGATCGGCGCGGCGGAAGCGGTGCGCGAAGGCGCGGCGTACCAAGCGGTGCCGGCGGCGGCGGTGATCGCGCCGGCGAGCGTGAGGGCGAGGGTGCGGCGGTTCATGGTCATGCGTCCTTTCACGAGGCCAGCGGCATGTGCTTGCGGTGGAGGTTCGATTCGATCTTCCCGTCTTCGACGCGGACGACGCGATCGGCGAAGCGCTCGAGGCGCGGGTCGTGCGTCACGACCACGACCGCGCGGCCGTGATCGGTCGCGAGCCCGCGCAGGAGCTCCATCACGCCGAGCGCGGTCTTGGTGTCGAGCGCGGCGGTCGGCTCGTCCCCGACGAGGATCGGCGGATCGCCGGCGAGCGCGCGCGCGATCGCGACGCGCTGCTTCTGTCCGCCCGAGAGATCCGACGGCAGGTGATGGGCGCGCGCCGACAGCCCGACCTGATCGAGCAGCGCGTGCGCCCGGCCGGTCGGATCCTTCGCTCGCGGATCCTTCATGCGGATCGCGAGCGCGACGTTCTCGACCGCAGACAGCGCCGGGAACAGGTTGAAGCCCTGGAACACGAAGCCGAAGTGCGACGCGCGCAGGCCGGGGAGGTCGCGCTCGCCGAGCTTCGCGGCGTCGCGCCCGCCGATGATGATCTCGCCGTCGGTCGGGCGCAGCAGCAGCCCGAGGATCGAGATCAAGGTCGTCTTGCCCGAGCCCGACGGGCCTTCGATCAACATGACCTCGCCCGGGTGGATCGAGAGGTCGGCGTCGACCAGCGCGGCGACGGCGTGCTCGCCGGTGCCGTACGTCTTCGAGACGCGCCTGAGTTGAGCCAGCGGTTCCATGGGTGTCCCTTTCAAACCTTGAAGACCGTCGCGGGATCGAGCCGCAGCACCTTGATGATCGACAGCATCGACGCGAGCGCGCACATCACGACCGTGACGATCGCGGTCGCGACGAACAGGCCGGGCGACAACGCGACGATCAAGTTCGCGCCCTTCATCGCCGCGCGCATCAGGAACGCGAGCGCGCCGCCGAACACGAGCCCGACCACCGCGGCGATCAACGCCTGATAGAGGATGACGCGGACGACCTGGCCGTTCTTCGCGCCCATCGCCTTGAGCGTCCCGTACTCGCGCAGGTGCTGCAGCGTGCCGTTGTAGAGGATCTGCCCGCACACGACGAGCCCGACGATGATGCCGAGGATCGCGGTCGTGAAGAAGCCGGCGCCGACGCCGGTGCGCGACGACCAGTACGTGCGCGTGCGCGCGCTCATCTCGGACGTCGTGTACGCGTCGACGTGCGGGATCGCGCGCAGCGCATCGCGCACCGCGATCGGATCCGCGCCCGCCGCGACGCGCACGAGCACGTAGTTCTCGGCCTCCGCGGGATAGCCGGTGAACGTGCGCGCGCTGGTGAGATCGGTGAAGACGAGCGGCGAGGTCGTGAAGCTGCGGATGCCGTCGGTCATCGCGACGACCTCGGCGCGCGCGCCGTTGATCTCCGTGCGATGCCCGACGCGATCGATGTGCAGCTTCGCGTACTCGCTGCGATCGACCGTGATCGCGCCCGGCTCGCCGACGCGGCGGCCGTCGCCGGCGACGACGTGCCACGGGCCCATCAGCTGCGCGTCGGGCTCGACGCCGACCACCTGCACGCCGAGATCGCCGCCCGAGTCGAGCTTGAGCTGCGCGAACGCGAGGATCATGCGCTCGGCGCGCGCGACCCCGGGCGTCGACGCGACCCGGTAGTAGGTGCGGTCGTCGAGCGGCGCGGTGAAGTCGAAGTTCTCGCTCGCCTGCCGCGTCACCCAGAGGTCGGCGTGCCCGTGATCGATCAAGGTCGACGCGGTCTGCATGAAGCCCGCGTACAGCCCGATCTGGACCAGCACGAGCATCACGCTGATCGACACGCCCGCCGAAGCGACCGCGAACTTCACGCGATCATGCAGGAGGATCTTCTTCGCCAGGTTCCACACGCGGCGTTGGATGAGCAGGTCGCGTGCCGGGCTTCGCGCCGCGGGAATCGCGCAGTTAGCGCGTTGCCAGCGGTAACGCTCCGTTACCGGTCGCAACGATTCATGACGAAGCGGGCAGCACGACCGAGAAGGTCGACCCGCTGCCTTCGCGTGATCGCACGCGCAGCTCGCCGCCGTGCGCGCGCACCAGCTTCTGGCAGATCGCGAGGCCGAGGCCGGTGCCGTCGGGGCGCGTCGTGAAGAACGGCTCGAAGATCTTGCCGAGATCTTCCGCTCGGATCCCGCGGCCGCGATCTTCGACGTCGATCACGACGTGCCCGTCCTCGCGGCGCGTGCGGAGCGTCACCGCGTCGCCGTCGCTCGACGCGACGCTCGCGTTGTCGACCAAGTTGGTGAGCACCTGCCGCAGGCGCTGCGCGTCGCCCGCGATCGGCGGCAGGCCGCCCTCGTGCTCGGCGCGCAAGACGACGCCGCGGTTCGCGACGACGGTGGCGAGGCTCTTGGCGGCGTCGTCGACCAGCTCGCGCACGTCGACCGGCGCCTCGTCGAGGCGCACCGGCTTCGCGTAGTCGAGGATCTGCGCGATCGATCGCTCGAGGCGGCCGAGCTCGTCGAGCGCGATGTCGAAGTACTCCATGTCCGACGGCGGCAGCTGCGCCTTGCGCCGGAGGATCTGCACGTTCATCGAGACGCTCGTCAGCGGGGTGCGGATGTCGTGCGCGATCGCGGCCGCGAACTGGCCGAGCGCGGCGAGCCGCTTGGTGCCCTCGAGCTCCTCGAGCATGCGGCGGTGCTCGAGCGCGTGACCGGCGTCGCGCGCGACCTGGCGCGCGACCAAGAGCGTGTCGCGATCGATCGCGCCGCCGGTGAGCACGAACGCGCCGGCGCCGCGCACCGCGATCACCAGCTCGCCGAGCGCGTGGCCGCGCAGCTCGGGCTCGGGCAAGGGGCCGGGCAGCGCCTCGGCGGGCAAGTACTTCACGTCGCCGCCGCCGGTCATGCGCAGGAGCCGCTCGATGCCCTGCGCGATCGCGCGATCGGGATCCTCGCTGAGCGGCTCGCTGAGCTCGAGGCGCAGCGCGCGGCGATCGTCGAGCGACGCGAGCACGCCGGTCTCGATCCGCGGATACAGGACGCGCCCGATCGAGACCAGCGCGAGCGGGATCATCGCGCACGCGAGCAGGCCGAGCTCTTGCTCGGCGCCGGCGGACGCGTAGGCGAGCACCGCGTGGATCGCGCCGAACGTCGACGCGACGATCAGCGTGCCGAAGATCGTCGCGCCGAGCGCCTCGGCCATCGCGCCGCGCACGCGGAAGAGCTCGTCGCGCAAGATCGCGTGGCCGATCACGACGAAGCTCACCAGCACGGCGGCGGTCGTCTCGATCCACAAGAGCTGCTCGAGCGTGCCGGTCAGCTCGCCGACCATGTACGCGAAGAAGCCGTAGACCCAGCGGAAGAGCAGGGCGCCGACGATCAAGCGCACGCCGACGGTGCGCGTGCGCCGCCACGCGCGCACGCCGACGGTGCAGATGATCGCGGTGATGGGCAGGAAGTAGCCGTACGAGACGACCAGCCGCCACGGCGTCTCGCGCGGCGTCGCGATCATGAGCGCGCTCGCGCCGATCGCCATCGCGACCAGCAGCCCGCGCAACGACCACGGCATGGGGCGCTGGCTCGGGAACGACCACAGGAACTCGACGCACAAGGTCGCGAGCAGCGTGGTGCCGACCGAGCACGCGGTGAGGCAGCTCGGGTCGACGAGCCGGTGCCCGGTCAAGACCTGCGCGCCGCGCCACGCGACCATCGCGACGTCGAGGATCGCGATCGCGAAGAAGAGCTGGTTGTCGCGTCGCCCGGGCGCCGCGCGGAGCACCAGCGTCGCGTACGCGACGCCGAGGACCGCGATCGCGATCAGAGCCCAGCCGGTCATTTCGGGCCTCGGGCCTCGGGCCTCGGGCCTCGGCCCAGATCTCGCTCGATGGTCGATTCGCCGGAGAGCCCGAGGCCCCCCGAGGCCCGAGGCCTGAGGCCTGAGGCCCTTCTCACTTGCTCTTCTCCAGCCCGTATTCGTCGATCTTGCGATCGAGCGTGGGGCGGCTGATCTCGAGGATCGCGCACGCGCGGCGCTTGTTCCAGTCGGTGTGCGCGAGGACCCGAACGATGTGGCGGCGCTCGATCTCGCGGAGCGGCGCGAGATCGGTGTCGGTGTCCTGCGCGGCGGCGGTGGGCGTCGCGGTGAGGGGGAGCAGCGATTCGTCGAGGACGTCGCCCTTCGCGAGCACGACCGCGCGCGTGAGCATGTTCTCGAGCTCGCGCACGTTGCCGGGCCAGCCGTAGCGGGTCAGCGCTTCGAGCGCGCCCGGCGTCACGCCGCGCACGCGCTTGTGCAGCTCGCGGTTGATCTTCGCGAGCAGGCCCTCGACGAGCACCGGCAGATCCTCGCGACGCTCGCGCAAGGGCGGCAGCGGGATCTCGACGACGCGCAGCCGGTAGTAGAGGTCTTCACGGAAGCGACCTTGCGCGACCATCGCGCCGAGATCGCGGTGGGTCGCCGCGATGATGCGCGCCTCGAGCGGCAGGCTGCGCGCGTCGCCGACGCGCTCGAACGTGCGCTCCTGCAGGACGCGCAAGAGCTTCGCCTGCAGCTCGAGCGGCACCTCCGCGATCTCGTCGAGGAACAGCGTGCCCTTGCCGGCGAGCTCGAAGCGGCCCGCGCGATCGCGCTCGGCGCCGGTGAACGCGCCGCGCACGTGGCCGAACAATTCGCTCTCGAGCACGCCGGGCGCGAGCGCGGTGCAGTTGACCGCGACGAACGGCCGATCGCGATCCGCGCTCGCGGTGTGGATCGCGCGCGCGACCAGCTCCTTGCCGGTGCCGCTCTCGCCCGCGAGGAGGACCGGCGCGCGCGTGGTCGAGACCGCGCCGATCTGCTTCCACACCTCGCGGATCGCGTGCGAGTGCCCGAGGATGTTGCCGACCTGATAGCTCTCCTGCTCGCGCGCGACGCGTTCGTCGAGCGCGCCGCGCGCCTCGCGCGTCTCGAGCGCGCGTTGCACGACCAACCGCAGGCGATCGATGTCGACCGGCTTGACGAGGTACTCGTAGGCGCCGAGCTGGATCGCTTTCACGGTCGACTGCATGTCGTCGCGCGCGGTCACGACGATCACCTGCGGCGGCCGCGCGTAGGCGGCGAGCGCGGAGAGCACGTCGAAGCCGCTCTTCCCCGGCATGCCGAGATCGAGCAGCATCACGTCGGCGGTCGCGGCCTGCGCGAGCGCGCCGTCGCCGTCGGGCGCGGTCGCGACCTCGTAGCCGAGGTCCCCGAGGAACTTCTCGAGGCTCCTGCGGATCGATCGATCGTCGTCGACGACAAGAATGCGGGCCACCAACGCGCGCTCCGTTCATGGCCCGTGCCGGATCGTGCCTGCGCGATCACGCAGACTTCCGTCGATGAGCCAGTAACGGAACGTTACCTCATCTCGCCGGCCCTTTACTGTGAGCTCGCGATCGGTCGTCGCTACGGTGTCGTGATGCGGAAGCTGTTCGTCGTCATCGCGATCGTGCTCGGAGCCTGCGGGAAGACGGTCGGAGATCGCCGCGAGCTCGCGGCGCGGATCGCGGAGGAGCTGCGAGCCTACGATCGCGCGGTCGCCGTGGAGGTGACGGGGGCCGGAAACGACGAGCTCGCGATCTATTCGGACGCATGCGGCGCGCTGCACGCGCAGACCCACATCCTCGCGACGAGTCGCATCCGCAAGGCAGGCTTTCGCTTCATCACCTGCGGCGTGCGAGGTTGGGGCCGCCCCGAGTGGATGATGCAGCCGTGATCAGCGCAGCGTGAACGTGCGGGTCAGCGTGCCGCGAAGCGCGCCGGCGCTGTCGTACGTGCGGATCGTGAAGGTCCGCGCGCCGAGCTGGCTGAACGTGTACATCACGGCGCCGCGCGCGGACCGGGTCGTGCTGCTCTGTTCGTCGGTGAGCAAGATGCCGTCGGCGGCGACCTCGATCGCGGCGACGCCGGCGGGCGCGCGCTCGAGCCCGATCTCGTAGCGGTTCGCGCCGACCTGCCGGATGAAGACGGCGGTGTCGGGGATCGAATCGATCAAGCCGATCGAGAGCGCGATCTGCTTGCCGCTCGCGTCGGTGCCGCGCGCCTCGACGAGCCGCTGGCTCTTGGCGTAGTTGAACGTGTAGTTGATCGCGAAGCCCGCCTGCGCATCGCCCGCGCCGATGAAGTAGTCGTCGATGTAGTAGCTGACCTTGGCGACGCCCGCGGGCACGCTCGACGCGGAGAAGCTGTAGACGCCCGTCGACGCGCGCGTCCACGCGACGCCGAACGGCTTGTACAGCGCGCCGCCGTGGGCGAACGCGCGCAGATCGTCGAGCGTGCCGTTGAAGCGATCCATGTCGACGTCGCCGGGGATGCCGGGCATCGATCCGGACTCCGAGTACTGCCAGAACGTCCAGCGCGTCCACGGCGCCGGGAGATCGGGGCACAAGGTCGTGTACTGCGCCACCCACAGCGCGCTCGACGCCTGCGCGGTCGAGCCGCCGACCTGATCGCGCCAGAAGTACTTGCCCGTGTAGACGATCGGCGTGCGACCGGTCCGCGCGCGCACGCGCTCGACCCACGTCGACACGCGCGCGGCGACGCTCGACGGCGACAAGCTGCCGGTCGCCTCGACGTCGATCACCGGCGGCAGATCGTCCTCGCCGAGCGGGCCCATCGTGTCGACGAACAGATCCGCCTGCGCGATCGGATCCTGCGCGGGCCGGAAGAATTGATACGCGCCGCGCAAGACGCCGGCGGACTTCGCGCCGGCCCAGTAGGTCGCGAATTTCGGATCCTTGAAGCCGGTGCCGTCGGAGACGCGGATGAACGCGAACTGCACGCCGGCGGCCTTGGCCTTGGCCCAGTCGATCGCGCCGTTGTAGTAGCTGACGTCGACGCCGCTGGTGGTCGTGCCATCGGCGCAGACGCGCGCGGCGAGCGATCCGACCTCGCCGGTGTCGGTGCCGAGGCCTTCGCCCGCGCGCGAGTCCGGCGCGGGATCCTCCCCGACGTTGCAGGCCGACAACGAGATCAACGAAACGAGCAGCAGCGCGAAGCGAGCACGCACGCGTTCCTCCTCCCCGGGCGCGATGCCCTGGAGCAAGCGGCGTACCTCTCCTACATCGCGCTCATCTATCTGATCGCGCCGCGCCCGCACCAAGGTTCCGCGGGGCCGCGCACCCCGGTTGCGGACTTTCGGTCGCAGTCGCTACTCGATCTGCACCGTCGAGGCGTCGAACTTCACGTGCTTCATGCCCGTGAGATCGAGCTTGCCGTGCTTCGCGATCGCCTTGCACTCGTCGAGGCCGCCCTGGGTGAGCACGCTCTCCATCGCGCACGCGTCGCGCGACGCACCGGCGATCTTCTGAGCGCACGCGGGCGACGACGCGCCGCATCGATCGCAGAGCGAGGCGAGGAGCGCGTCGCATTCCCACGCGCCGGTCACGGGGGCGCCGGGCATCGCGTGGAACGACGCCAGGAACTGTGCCGCGGCGGCTTCGTCGAGCGAGCCGGGCGGATAGATCGCGGTGAGCTGACCGATCCAGCGTCCGGCGGGGAGGAAGCTCAGGTAGACCCGCACGCCCTGCGCTTCGATCTGCAGCTCGAGGCCGGGCGCGCCGCCGTGATCGACGGGCTGCTCGGCGACGACCGTGCCGTTCTTGCGCGCGGCCTTCGAGTACGCGACCGCGACCTTGTCGGGCGGCATCGCGATCCAATGCGCGGGAAGCGCCTCGACGCGCAGCGTGTAGCTGACGTTGCCCTGTCGATACATCAGCCCGCGCTGCGGATCGCGATCGGGCGCGCCGGGCATGGACGCGGTGAAGATGCCCTCGGTCACCGACGTCCACGCCGGCGGCGCTGCGTCGATCGAGATCGGCGGCGCGGCGGCGTCGATCGAGACGAGCGGGGGCGCGGGTGGCGCTTGCTCGTGCTGGTTGCCGCAGGCGATCAAGACCGACAGCACGATCGCGCGATGCACCGCGCGATCATACGTCAGGCGGCGCGCGGGACCGCGGCCATCGCCTCGAGGTGCGCGCGCGCGGCCTGTTTGGCGCGGTGCGCGCGCGTCTTCACGGTCGCGAGCGAGAGGCCGAGGCGCTCGGCGATCTCCGTCTCGGTGTAGCCCTCGAGGTAGCGCATCCAGAAGATCGGCTCGTACTTGTCGCCGAGCCGATGCACGCCGCGCGCGATCTCGTGCATGAGCTCTTCGCCGGCGGTGACGTCTTCGGGAGACGCGTGCGGGTCCGGGCGCGAATCGAGGAGCGGCGCCGCGTCCTCGTCGCCGACCTTCGCGCCGCTGCACGGCAGCTCGCGCGAGAGGCGGCGGCGCTTGCGCAGGTACATGAGCGCGGTGGTCGCGGCGATGCGATAGAGCCAGGTCGTGAACAGCGAATCGCCGCGGAAGCTGTCCCGGTGGCGGTGCGCGAGGAGCAGCGCGTCCTGGGCGACGTCGGCCGCGGCGTCCTCGTCCTTCACGTACTTCATCGCCACGCTGAAGACGTAATTGCGGGTCTCGGCGTCAAACGGAGGAAGCGTCGAGCTGGGCATGCCCTACTGATCTCGCAACGGCTGTTCCACGGTTCTGGACCAGTTTTTTCGCTAGCTTGGATCTGTTCCGGATGGCCGGACCGTCCATTGCCATGGACCCTGTCTAGACGATTGGACGCCTCCGGCGGTACAACCGACACGTGGCCCGGGTGCTCGTCGCGGACGACGATCCGGGCGCGGTCAAGGCGCTCGCCGAGCTCCTCGCCGAGGAGGGCCACGAGGTCGTGACCGCGCCCGCCACGGGCGTGGACGCGGTCGTGCTCGGCGCCGGCGCCGACGGCTCGGCGCTGATCTCGCGCTTGCGCGGATCCGATCCGCACGTCGCGGTGGTCGATCGCCCGAACGATCCGCGCGAGCTGCTCGGCTGGTTGGAAGACGCGCTCGAACGGCGCCGGCTCGCGCGTCGCGTCGACGAGCTGGAAGCGCAGCTGCGCGAGCGCGATCGCGAGCTGCGCACCGCGTCGAGCTCGCTCGCCACCGCGACCGAGCGCCTGGTCGAAGCCGAGAAGCTCGCGGCGGTCGGGCGCGTGGTCACCGGCATCGCGCACGAGCTCGGGCAGCACCTCGCCCTGGTCGGATACGCCGAGGCGCTCAAGAGTCGCGTGGCCGATGATCCCGAGCTCGTCGAAGTGGCGGACGTGATCGTCCGCGCGCAGAAGCGGCTCGCCGCGATGGTCGACGAGATCCGCGACTTCACCGACACCGGCGCGGCGCGCCGCGGCCTGCCGCGCGAGCCCGCGGATCTGGTCGCGGTCGTCGACGAGGCGCTCGGCATCATTTCGTATGATCGAGATGTCCGACGGCGGAAGATCGTCCGCGCGTGGCGCGCGCGGCCGCTGTGCGCGCTCGATCAGGGCAAGTTCCAGCAGGTCGTGATGAACCTCGTCTCGAACGCGGTGCTCGCGACCAAGGCGGGCGACGAAGTGCTCGTCGCGATCGATCATCATCCCGGCGAGCCGGCGACGCTCACGATCACCGATCGCGGCGTCGGGATGCCGCCCGACGTGCTCGCGCGCCTCGGCGAGCCCTTCTTCACGACCCGCGGCGATCGCGGCAGCGGGCTCGGCGTCGGCATCTGCAAGCGCATCGTCGAGGAGCACGGCGGCCGCTTGGACTTCGAGAGCGCGGTCGGGCGCGGCACGACCGCGCGCGTGACGTTGCCGGCCCTCGACACCGGCGGGGTGGGCGCGTGATCACGCCGCCGCCCGCGATCACGCGCCCGGTGCGCCAGGTGTTGGTCGTCGATCCCGAGCCGCAGATCCCGAAGCTCGTCTCGCTCTTGCTCGGCGACGGCTATCACATCGACGCGGCCGCCGACGTCGATCACGGCCTCGAGCGCATGCACGCGACGCCGTACGACGTCGTCTTGATCGAGATCGCGTGGCCCGGCGACGGTGACAACCCGCAGGACGCGGGCCTCGCGATCCTGCGCCGCCTGCGCAAGGGCACGCCCGAGATCCCGTTCCTCGCGTTCACCGCGCTGCCGACGCTCGACGCCGCGGTCGCGGCGATGCGCAACGGCGCGTTCGACGTCGTCCGCAAGACCGCGGGCGCGGCGCAGCTGCGCGCGGCGATCGATCGCGCCGCCGAGCACGGCAACCTCGCGCGCGAGGTGCGCCGCCTGCGTCACGAGGTCGACAAGGCGCGCGGCCTCGGCGAGATCGTCGGCGAGTCGGGGGTGATGCGGCAGCTGCTCGCGCTGGTCGAGCGCGTCGCCGCGTCCGACGCGACGGTCCTGATCCTCGGCGAGAGCGGCACCGGCAAGGAGCTGCTCGCGCGCACGCTCCATCGCGTGGGCCCGCGCGCCGATCAACCGTTCGTCGCGTTCGATTGCTCGGCGCTCGCGCCGTCGCTGCTCGAGGCCGAGCTGTTCGGGCACGAGAAGGGCGCGTTCACCGGCGCGGGCAAGGCGCGGCGCGGCCTCTTCCGCGAGGCGCACGGCGGCACGATCTTCCTCGACGAGATCGGCGACGTCGCGGCGTCGATCCAGAACAAGCTCCTGCGCGTCCTCCAGGAGCGCGAGATCAAGCCGGTCGGCGGCGATCGCTTCGTCTCCGTCGACGTGCGCGTGGTCGCGGCGACCAACAAGGATCTCAAGCAACTCGTCGCGCGCGGCGAGTTCCGCGAGGATCTGTACTGGCGCCTCGCGGTCGTGCCGATCCAGGTCCCGCCGCTGCGCGAGCGCAAGGAGGACATCCCGCTGCTCGCCGCGCACATCCTCGCGCGCCGCCGCGGCGCCGCGAAGACCGTCGGCGGCCGCTACCCGACGCAGATCTCGTCGGGCGCGATGCAGCGCCTGCTCGCGTATCACTGGCCCGGCAACATCCGCGAGCTCGAGAACGTCTTGTCGCGCGCGGCGATCTTGTGCGACGGCGATCGCATCCGCAGCGATGATCTCGATCTGGTCGGCCTGCCCGGCGGCGCGGCGTCGGGCGCCGCCGCCGCGCTTCCGGAAGGCAAGACGCTCAAGGACGCCGTCGACGACGCGGTGCGCGTGGTCGAGAAGAACGCGATCGAAGCGGCGCTCGCGCGCGAGGGCGGCTCGCCGGCCAAGGCGGCGCGCGTGCTCGGCATCAGCCGCGCGAGCATCTACAACAAGATCAAGGAGTACGGGATCCACGCGGCGGAGGAGCGGCCGTGATCACGCTCGATCAGATCTGGCGCTATCCGGTGAAGTCGATGCGCGGGGAGGAGGTCGAGGCGTGCGCGATCGGCGCGCGCGGGCTCGACGGTGATCGCCGGTACGCGGTGATCGATTCGCAGACAGGCCGCGTGGCTAGCGCGAAGCATCCGCGCAAGTGGGGCGCGCTGCTCGACGCGAGCGCGCGCACCGAGGGCGGCCACGTGTGGATCGATCTTCCGGACGGCGCGGTGCGCGCGCCCGAGGCGGCGAGCCGGATCAGCGCGTGGATCGGCCGCGACGTCCGGATCTCGGACACGCCGTCCGCGGGCGACGCCGCCGAGAAGATCGACGCGCAGAGCGGCGAGCAAGGATCGTTCGTGCTCGGCCAAGGCGCGCCGCCCGGCACCTTCTTCGACTTCGGCCCGGTGCACTTCATCACGACGTCGTCGCTGGCGTCGCTCGGCGCCGTCGACGCGCGCCGCTTCCGCCCCAACCTGGTCCTGCGCACGAGCGCGGCCGGCTTCCCCGAAGACGACTGGATCGGTCGCACGATCGCGATCGGCGGCGTACGCTTGCGCGTGATCGTCGCGACCCCGCGCTGCGTGATCCCGACCCTCGCGCACGGCGCGCTCGCGCCGGAGCCGAGCCTGCTCAAGTCGATCGCGCGCGCGCACTCGCGGGAGGTCCTCGGCCAGTCGCAGCCGTGCGCCGGCGCGTACGCGATCGTCACGTCGCCCGGCGAGGTGCGCGTCGGCGACGAGGCGGCGATCGTATGACCTGGCACCTGGTCGCCAAGACGAGCGAGCTGGCGCACGGCGACATCAAGGCGCTCGAGCTCGAGGGCCGCACGATCATCCTGATCCGCGACGGCGAGCAGTTCTTCGCGACCCAGCGCAAGTGTCTGCACCAGGGCGGCGATCTGAGCGAGGGCTTGGTGTCGCGCGGGTTCTTGATCTGCCCGGTCCACGGGTGGAAGTTCCGGATCGCGACGGGCGTGCACGAAATCTCGCCGGAGACGTGCCTCGCAACCTACGCCGTGCGCATCGAAGGCGACGACGTGTACGTCGACGCAACGCCGAGGAGGCAATCGTGGCAACCGTGACTGCAACGCTCATCGAAGGTGACGGCATCGGCCCCGAGATCAGCGCCGCCACCGTGAAGGTGATCGAGGCGGCGGGCGGCAAGATCGACTGGGATCGACAGAAGGCCGGCATGCACGCGGCCGAGACGCTCGGCGATCCGCTGCCGCGCGCGACGATCGAATCGATCAAGCAGCACCAGCTCGCGCTCAAGGGCCCGCTGGGCACGCCGAGCGGCGGTGGCTTCCGCTCGGTCAACGTGACCCTGCGCCAGCACTTCGATCTGTACGCGAACGTGCGGCCGGTGCGGACGATCGCCGGCGTGCCGTCGCGCTACACGAACGTCGATCTGATCGTCGTGCGCGAGAACACCGAGGATCTGTACGCCGGCGTCGAGCACTATGTCGATCCGCGGCGCACGGCCGCCGAGTCGATCGCGATCATCACGCGCTTCGGCAGCGAGCGCGTGATCAGGTACGCGTTCGAGTACGCGCGCGCGCACGGGCGCAAGAAGGTCACGCTCGTGCACAAGGCGAACATCCTGAAGATGTCGAACGGGCTCTTCCTCGACACGGGCCGCGACGTCGCGAAGTCGTATCCGGACATCACGTTCGACGACATGATCGTCGACGCGACCGCGATGAAGCTGGTCGTGATGCCCGAGCGCTTCGACGTGATCGTCACGATGAACCTGTTCGGCGACATCTTGTCGGATCTGACGGCGGGGCTGGTCGGCGGGCTCGGCGTCGCGCCGGCGGCCAACATCGGCGACGGCGGCGTCGCGATGTTCGAGGCGGTGCACGGCACCGCGCCCGACATCGCGGGCAAGGGCATCGCGAACCCGACCGGGCTCATGCTCTCGGCGGTGATGCTGCTCGAGCACGTCGGGCAGACCGACGCGGCGTCGCGCATGCGCGCGGCGATCCTGAAGGCGCTCGGCGACGCGACCACGCGCACGCGCGACCTCGGCGGGCAGGCGGACACGCGGGGCTTCACCGAAGGCGTGATCCGGAACCTCGGATGAAGATCCGCGCGGCGACGATCGACGACGCCGACGAGCTGGTCGCGCTCATCGACTCGGCGGCGGCGGCGCTCACCGCGCGGCTCGGACCCGGCTACTGGTCGAAGCGCGCGTCGCCGCGCCGCATGCGCGAGCGGATCGAGGACAGCGATCCGGCGCTCCTCGAGAAGGGCTGGTTCGTCGCGGCCGAGCGTTCGTCCGACGGCGAGGATCTGGTCGGCGTGATCGCGCTCGCGACCCGGCCCTTTCGCGCGTGGAAGCGGCAGCTGTGGGCGCGCCCCGAGGAGGCCGCGCTCGGCGTGTTCGATCTCGCGGTGCACGCGCGCGCCTGGAGAACGGGCGTCGGCCGCGCGCTGATGCGCTTCGCCGAGCGCACCGCGCGCGCGCGCGGGCTCGGCTGGGTGCGGCTCGACGCGTTCGCCGAGAACCCGCACTCGAACGCGTTCTACCGCGCGATCGGCTACGACGAGCGGGGCGAGGTGAGCGCGGGCGGCGTGCCGCTCGTCCTCTACGAGCGACAGGTCAAGAAGGCGGCAGCGCGTCGATCATCTGCAGCACTTCGGTCGTCGTGATCCGCTGCTCGAAGTCGGTCGCGAGCCAGCGCCACGCGACCTGACCCTTGCGGTCGACGATGAAGATCGACGGCCACGCGATCTCGGTCTCGCCGTCGAACACGCCGTACCCCTCGATCAAGCGATGGCCCGGATCGCTGACGAGCGGGAAGGAGAGCTTCTCGCCGAGCGCGAGGTGCTCGCTGGTCTCGGGGCTGTCGACGGAGATCGCGACGACCGCGGCCTTGCGCTTCGCGAAGTCGTCGCGGTGCGCTTCGAGCTCCTTCAGCTGCGCGCGGCAGTACGGGCACCAGTCGCCGCGATAGAAGACGACGACCAGCAGCTCGTGCTCGGGCAAGGCCGAGCGGATCGGCGGCGCGGTGGCGCCGAGCGCGAGCGCGCTGTTGGTGATGTCGGCGGGCGGCGCCGGCTTCGCGGCGTTGTCGGGGCGGAGGCCGACCGCTTGATACGCGTCGTAGTCGGCGCGCTTCGGCGTGCGGACGCACGCGATGATCAGGAGCGAGAGCAGCGCGAATCGCACGCGCGCAGCTTACGCCGCATGCACGGTGGGCAGTTGCAGGAAGCGGCCGACCGCGCGCTCGATCTCGGAGATCTGCAGGTACCCCAGCGCCGCGACGCACTCGCCGATGCGCACGCCCGGGTGGCGATCCTGCATCTGCATCGCGCGGAACAGCTGGTAGCGCGTGATCAGGTTCTGCTCGACGAGGAACTCGCCGAACGGGATCTCCTTGAGCCCGTCCTCGAGCACCTGGACGCCGACCGGCGAGTACTCGAAGTAGTGGACGAGATCACGCTGGTTGGTCGGCTTGCGTTCGGTGATCTGACGATGGAGCGAGGACGCGAGCGACATGGCGCGCGACATGAGCACGCGCCGTACCATCCACAGCGCCGCGGCGCGGCAGGTACTTACGTTCATCTCACGCTGTCGTCGGCGGCAACTGCGGTTGCCACCCACCGGCAATCGATGAAATCAGCTTCGTAGCGATCGTCATGGGGCGCACCGATGCGCGCGCGGCGGCGGCGTGCGGACCGGGCCGCCGCCCTCCCAGGTCACGGGCACCTGGGCCCAGACCGATCGCATCAGCGCGCAGTAGTCGGCGGCGAGCGGCGCGACGTCGATCGTGACCTCGTCGCCGAGCTCGCTGACGGCGATCACGCGGGTGGGCTGCGCGATCAGGTCTCGGTGAAGGGCAGGAGGCCGCGGAACGGGTTCTCGCCGCGCGCTTCGCCGTGCGTCGTGCGCTCGAGCGATCGCGCGAGCGCGTCGGCGACCTGCTCGGCGGTCGGACGCACGCTCGCCTCCTTCGCGAGGCACG
>DATJIA010000294.1:0-8032 GCA_035493675.1 Kofleriaceae bacterium
TCGATCTCGATCACCTGCGTGCCGTCGTCGGCGAAGCCGGTGAGCTCGCGCCCGTCGGCGACGCCTTGATCGATCGACACCCACCACGCGCGGCGCTCGGCGCGCGCGGTCAGCACGCAATCGCGCGCGTCGTAGAGGCCGCTCCACTCGACCGCGCCGCCCCGTGTCAACGATCCGTGCGGGGCCGCGCCTTGCGCGGCGCCGCACGCGCTCGCCGCGGGCCCCGCGTGCTCGGCCAACATCGCCTCGGGATCGATCGAGGCGAAGTGACAACCGCCGAGCACGAGCAGGGCCGCGACGCGCACGACTACTTCGTCTTCGGCGCCGGCGGCGGCGGCATCATGCCGAGCTGCGACGCGAACGCCATGCCCTGGAAGAAGATCCACGACTTCTGGATCTTCCCGTCGACGACCTTCACCAGGTGCATGAAGGGCACCGACACGCTCTTGCCGGTCTTCTTGAGCTTCATCGCCGGCATGTCGCCGTCGTTGGTGCCGTCGAGCGTGCCGATCGCGACCGCGTAGTCGCCCGCGCCCCACGTCGTCTGCGCCGTCAGCTTGACGTCGGAGAAGCCCTTCCAGAACTGCTTCGAGTTCGCGATCACCGACTTCTTGTTGTCGTCCTTGGGCGACGCGGCCTCGTACCAGACGACGTCCTTCGCGAGCAGCGCGTCGAACGCCTTCTCGTCGTGCTTCGAGAACGCGTCCATCGCCGCCTGCAGCACGGCGACGTTCGCCTTCTCCTTGTCGTCGTCCTTCGCGACGACGACCTCGGGCGACGCGGCGCCCTTCGCCATCGCCTTGCGCGCGGGCATCTTGCTCGCGCCGATCTGCGTCATCATCGTGCCCATGTCCCAGAACGCCCACTCCTTGGTCACCATCCCCTGATCGTTGAAGTCGACCGTGTGGGCGAACAGGTAGCCGACCTTCTTCTTCGACGGCTTCATCTCGCCCATCGGCGTCTTCATCGTGCCGGTGTTGGTGCCCGTGAGCAGCGCGACGCTCAGGCTGTGGTTGCCGTTCTGGAGGACGATCTGGAGGTCGCCCTTCAGGTCGGGGAAGGCCTCCTTGAAGCCCTGCGCGTTCGCGATCACCGCGTCGACGCCGTTCAAGTCAGGCTGACCCGACCCGGGGTTCGACGAGATCACGTCGCTCGTGTAGCAACCCTTGAAGTCGTCCCACTTGGCGTCGTTGAAGAACCCCCAGCACTCCTGGTAGCGCGCGACCATCTCGTCGGGGGTCTTCTTCGGCGGCGGTGGTGGCGGCGGCGGCGCGGGCTTGGTCTCGACCGGCGTCGCCGAGCCGGTGCCGACCATGTCGGATCCGCTCGCCATGCCCGAGCCCATGTCCGAGCCCATGGCCATGCCCGAGCCCTCGGTCATGCCCTTGTCCTTCGACTTGCCGCCACAACCGGCGGCGACGGCACACGCGAGCGCGGCCGCTAGAACGATCGTCTTCTTCATCACCCTCTCCTTAGTGGTAATGCGCCCGGTACGAGCAGCGCCCCGTCTGGGATCGGTAAGGTACTCTCGAACGATGCAGGATCCACTCGTGTGGCGCGTGATCTCGCAGGAGGCCGCGCACGATTACCGGATCTTCCAGACGCGATGGGTGAAGGCGGTCCACCCGACGACGGGCGACGTCCGGAAGTTCGTCGTGCTCGATTCGACCGATTGGGTGAACGTGATCGCGCTGACGCCCGACGACGAGGTCGTCTTGATCCGGCAGTTCCGCGCCGGCACGAACCAGGTCGAGCTCGAGATCCCGGGCGGGATGGTCGATCCCGGCGAGGATCCGCGCGCCGCGGCGGAGCGCGAGCTGCGCGAGGAGACCGGGTACGTCGCGTCGTCGTGGCGATCGCTCGGCGTCGTGCGCCCGAACCCCGCGATCCAGGGCAATCGCCTGCACACGTTCCTCGCGCTCGACGCGGTGCCGCGCGACACGCCGACCTTCGACGCGGGCGAGCTGTGCGAGACCGAGACGCGATCGCTCGCGTCGGTGACCGAGATGCTGCGCGAAGGGACGATCGATCACGCGCTCGTGGTCAACGCCTTCACGCACCTCATGCTGGCGACGGGCGGATCGTTGAGGCGCCCGTGAGCCTCCCGCGCGTGCAGGCGTTCGAGTTCAACGATCTCGAGCGCACGCCCGAGGCGCTGCGCGAGACGATCGTCGAGACCTTGTCGCGAGCGCTGGTGTGGGGGCGCATGTTGCGCGGCCTGGTCGCGCCGTTCCGCGAGTTCCTCGACGCCGCCGGCACCGATCGCGTCTTGGATCTGTGCTCGGGCGCCGGCGGCCCGTCGGCGATCCTGCGCGGCGAGCTCGCGCGCGCGGGCCACGCGCCGCCGCACATCACGATGACCGATCTGTTCCCGCGCGTGGACATGTGGGAGCCGCTCGCCGAGCCCGGGCTCGAGTTCGTCCCAGCGTCGGTCGACGCGACCGCGATCCCCGCGGCGCTCGCCGACGGGCGCGCGCGCACCGTGATCAACGCGTTCCATCACTTCCCGCCGTCGCTCGCGACCGAGATCATCGAGGACGCGGTGCGATCGAGCCGCGGCCTGTTCATCAGCGAAGCGTTCGGGCGCAACCCGCTCCAGTTCCGGCAGTTCGGCCCGGTCGGGCTCGCGGCGCTGCTCGCGAACCCGGTCTTGGCGAAGCGTCATCGCGCGCAGAAGGCGCTGCTCACGTGGGCGACGCCGATCGCGCTGCTCGCCGGCACCTGGGACGGCTTGGTCTCGACCTTGCGCGTGTACACCGAGGACGAGCTGCGTGCGATGGCTTCCGCCGCGCCCGGCTTCCGATGGACGTTCGGGACCTACGAGGCGCCGTTCGGCGGGCGCGGCACGTACTTCTGGGGCGTCCCGGATCGTTGAATCGAAGCGACGTTTGTCGCACTAATTCAACACTCTTGTGCGCGAACGCAACCCACACGACCACACCTCGCGGCCTTGCGGGTGGCGCGGCGCTTGCTGAATGGGCGGCCATCATCATGAAGACCTTCGCTCTGCTCGCCGCTCTCGCCCTCGCGACTCCCGCCTGCATGTCCGCCGACGACGCCACCACCGACACCGCGTCGGACGAGCTGGCCGGCGCCCCGCACTTCGACCTGTGGACCGACACCGCGGGCGCGTATCACTTCCACCTGAAGGCGGGGAACTCGCAGATCCTCGTCACGTCGCAGGCGTACTCGTCGCGCATGGCCGCGCTGAACGGCATCCTCTCGGTGCTCGACAACGGCGGCCTCGCCTCGCACTACGAGACGCTCATCGCGACCAACGGCCAGCGCTACTTCAACCTGGTCGCGTCGAACAAGCAGACGATCGCGACCAGCGAGACGTACTCGTCGAAGGCGGCCGCGCAGAAGGGCGTCAACGCGACGATCGCCGCGGTCGGCGCGTACATCGAGCGCTGGGACAACGGCACCGGCGCGCGCTTCCACGTCTTCCCCGGCAAGGACGGCCGCTACTACTTCTCGCTCTACGCGAAGAACGGCGCGATCGTGCTCCAGTCGCAGGGCTACTCGAGCGAGGCGGCGGCGCTGAACGGCACCTTCGCGGTCGCGGAGAACGGCACGTCGTCGGCGCAGTGGCGCGTGCTCGCCGCGGGCAACGGCGGCTACTACCTGAACCTGGTCGCCGCGAACAACGAGATCGTCGGCACCAGCGAGGTCTACACGACCAAGCAGTCCGCCGAGACCGCGCGCGACTCGATCATCGCGCTGATCCCGACCGTCGCGCTGCTCTAGTCGCTCCGGTCTTCTTCGACGGTTCGATCTCGCGCGGCTCGCGCCGCACCGTCACGCCGCGACGTCGCAACAAGCGATAGAACGTCGCGGCGTCGACGTCTGCGCGCGCGGCCGCGCGTCGCACGTTCCCCTCGCACGCCGCGAGCAGCTCGACGAGGTAGCGACGCTCGAGCGGAGCGAGCCACGCCTCGCGCGCATCGGCGAGCGTCACCGCCTCCGGCCCCGTTCGTCCCTCGGCCGTTCGTCCTTCCCCCGTTCGTCCTGAGCGAGGGACCGAAGGTCCCGAGTCGAAGGACGCGATCGGCTTCGGCAGATCCTCGACGCGCAGCTCGTCGCCGGTGCACAAGATCACCGCGTGCTCGATCGCGTTCCTGAGCTCGCGCACGTTGCCCGGATAGTCGTACGCGTAGAGCTTCGCCAGCGCGTCCGCGCCGATGCGGGGCGCCTTCTTCCCGAGCCGCGCCGCCGCCAGCTCGAGGAACACCGACGCGATCACCTCGAGGCGATCCTTGTACAAGCGCAGCGGCGGCAGCTCGAGCGTCATCACGCTCAAGCGGTAATAGAGATCGTCGCGGAACGTGCGCTCGGCGACCATCGCCTCGAGCGGCCGGTTGGTCGCGCAGATCAAGCGCACGTCGACGCGCTCGGGCCGCGCGTTCGATCCGAGCGGCTGCACCTCGCCCTGCTCGACCGCGCGCAGGACCTTGGCCTGGAGCGCGACCGGCAGCTCGCCGACCTCGTCGAGGAAGAGGGTGCCGCCGTCGGCCTTCTTGAATTCGCCGACCTTGTCGGCGGAGGCGCCCGTGAACGCGCCCTTCACGTGACCGAACAAGATGCTCTCGAGCAGCGTCTCCGGAATCGCCGCGCAGTTGACGGTGACGTACGGCCGCTCCGCGCGCGGGCTCGACATGTGGATCGCGCGCGCGACCAGATCCTTGCCGGTGCCGCTCTCGCCGCGCACGAGGATCTGCGCGTCGGTCGGCGACGCCAGCTCGATGCGCCGCTCGACCTCGCGCCACTCCGGCGACAGCCCGAGGATCAGGAACGGGCGCCCGGTCTCCTCGCGGCTCTGGCGATCGAGCTGCGCGCGCCGCACCGTCGGCGCGGCGGCGTGGGCGAGCTCGGTCAGACGCCGGAGATCGTCGCGCGTGAACGCGTCGGGCTCGCGCGCGCTGACCGTGATCACGCCGATCGGCTTCTTCTGCGAGACGATCGGCGCGGCCGCGATCGATCGGACGTCGGTGAGGTAGCGCGTGTAGTGCGGATCGCGCGCCGTGTCGCGGCACAGATACGGCTCCCCGCTCTCGAAGACGTGCATCGCGACGCCGGCGCGATCGGTGAGCCTTTGCGAACCGAGGGGGGTGGGGACCCTGCCGGCTCCGCCGGCGGGGCGGGGGTACTCCCCCGTGGGATCGACGTGCGCGGGGATCGTGACGGTCAGCCCCTCGACGACGTGATGGACCAGCGCGAGCGCGCGCGCGCCGCGGTCCCACAAGAACAGCGCGCCGTGCGCGGCGCCGGTCGCCTCGAGCGCGAGCCGCATCAGCTCGCGCTCGAGCGTGCCGGGCCTCGCCTCGTGCAGCGCGCGTTCGATCGCCTCGGGGCGCACGCGGGCATGGTAGCAAAGGCTCGTGCAGTCCCAGCCTCGGGTGATCGCGTATCACGCGCGCAGCGGCATCGGCGCGCTGAACGTCGTCACCGGCGCGCTCGAGGCGGATCCGCGCACCGCGGGGATGGACGTCGTGTTCGTGAAGACGCCGGCCGCGCTCGCCGCCGCGTGCGCATCGGCGCCGGGGCCGGTGGTGGTCGCGTGGTCGTTCTACTCGCCGGACTTCACGCGCATGCGCGGCGAGCTGGAGGCCGCGCGAAGCATGGGAGCCCATGCGTTGCACGTCGCCGGCGGCGTGCACGCGACGGCCGAGCCGCGCGCGACGTTGGCCGCCGGCTGGGATCTGGTCGCGGTCGGCGAAGGCGAGGCGACGTTCGTCGAGATCGTCGCGGCGGTCGCGCGTGGAGCGTCGCCGCGCGTGCGAGGAACCGCGTGGCTTTCGGGCAAGGGCATGGGCACGTTGGAGAGCGGTGGGGCTGCGCCCCGGTTGCCGCTCGACGCGTTCCCCGCGTGCAACCTGCGCTTCGGCCTGTGGAACGCGCTCGAGATCACGCGCGGCTGCATCTACGCGTGCTCGTTCTGCCAGACGCCGTTCATGTTCAAGGCGCGCTTCCGCCATCGCTCCGTCGACGACGTGCGCCGCCACGTGCGCGCGATGGCGCGCGGCGGCTTGCGGTACGTGCGCTTCGTGACGCCGACCGCGCTGTCGTACGGCACCGAGGGCGAGACGCCGGATCTCGCGGCGGTCGAAGACTTGCTGCGCACCGTGCGCGCCGAGCTGCCCGAGGGCGGCAAGATCTACTTCGGCACGTTCCCGTCGGAGGTTCGGCCCGAGCACGTCACGCCCGACGCGCTCGCGGTGATCGCGCGCTGGTGCGACAACCGCTCGCTCGTGATCGGCGGGCAGTCGGGCTCGGCGCGCGTGCTCGACGCGACCCACCGCGGCCACGACGTCGCGTCGATCGAGCGCGCGGTCGACGTCGCGATCGCGCACGGCTTCCGCCCCGACGTCGACTTCCTGCTCGGCCTCCCCGAAGAAGACAGCGCCGATCGTACGCTGTCGATCGCGCTCGCCGAGCGGCTCGCCGCGCGCGGCGCGCGCATCCACGCGCACGCGTTCATGCCGCTTCCGGGCACGCCGCTCGCCGCGTCGCGCCCGACGGAGATCGAGCCCGACGTCGCCGCCGCGGTCGCGCGCCTCGAGTCGCGCGGCGCCGCCTACGGGCAGTGGCGCGCGCAGCAAGCGGTGGCCAACGAGCTCGTGCAGCTGCGACGCACGCGGCCGCCTCGCTAGATCGATGCGCGTTATGATGCGTTCGGGGGAACCACATGAAGAAGCTCTTCGCGCTTTTCGTCGTGCTGGCCGCGTGCGGCGGGTCCCAGAAGCCCGCGCCGCAGCCCGAGATCTCGAACAACACGCCGCCTTCCGGGACGGAGACGACCGCGCCGCCGCCCGCGAACAACGGGCCCGATCCGATGTGCGCGAGCCATCCCGACGAGCTCGGCCCGTGGGTGCTGACGGCGGATCAGATGAGCCAGCGCTACGGCACCGGCGTGCACGAGCTCGCGAAGGTCCCGACGACGAAGGAGCACACGATCGAGGTCTGCGGCGTGCCCGCCGAGAACACGTGGCTCGCGACCTCGGTCTGCGCCGACGGCAAGACGCACCCGTATCACTCGCCGATGGACGTCGAGCAGAGCCGCGCCGGCAACGTCGGCGAGGGCGGCCGCTGCGGCGGCATCATCGATCTGTACAAGGTCCAGTGCCCGGAGAAGACGTACGACGTCTACATCGACATGAACCTGTGCGGCCCCGGCGAGTCGTTCATGTAATCTAGCGGCATGCCCAAAGCCGCTTGCGCAGTTACCCGCACGCAGTTCGTCGAGAAAGCCGAGCCGCTCAAGGTCACGATCAACGGCACGGACATGCTCGCCGAGGTGAAGGAGTTCTCGACGGGCTCGTTCGGCTGGTACCTGACCGGCAAGACGCTCGTCACCATCGACGGCAAGCCGATCTCGGTGCAGATCGGCATGAACCTCACCGTCGTCGGCAGCAAGGAGGCCGAGCGCTAGCGTGTCGCGCTCGGCTCTCGACGCGCTCGATCACCTGATCCTCGCGGCCGCTTCACTCGACGAAGGGGTCGCGTTCGTGCGCGAGCGGTTCGGCGTCTCGCCGAAGCTCGGCATGCGCAACCCGGCGGCGGGCACCGATCACGCGCGCGTCGCGCTGGGGCCGCGCCGCTACCTCGAGATCCTCGCGCCAGCGCCGGGCAACGAGCTGTCGCCGACGCTCGAGCCGATCCGGCGCTTGGCGGCGCCGTCGCTCTACAGCTGGGCGATCGCGACCGACGCCGGCCCCGGCCCGCGCGCCGACTGGCTCGGGGACGCGCGCTCCGACGTCCCGGGCGGCAGCTTCGTGCGCTGGCGCAACCTCGCGGTGACGATCGCGCTCGGCGCCGCCGCGCCCGCGTTCATCCACTGGAGCGACGGCGCGCCGCACCCCGCCGACGACGCGCCGCCCGCGGGCCGCGTGATCGCGCTGCGGCTCGCGCACCCGGATCCCGCGGCGGCGGCGGCGGCGCTCGCGAAGGCGGGCTTCACCGCCGAGCTCGCGCGCGCCGACGCCCCGTCGTTCTCCGTCGAGATCGAGACCCGCGCCGGCGCGACGATCACGCT
>DATJIA010000295.1:0-7785 GCA_035493675.1 Kofleriaceae bacterium
GATCGAGCTCGGTCAGCGCGACCGCGCCGTCGTCGGTCACGCCCGGCCCCTTCGCGAACGCGCCGAGGTTGTCGGCGTCGCGATCGAGGTTGCACGCGAACGTCGCCATGTGCGGGAACGAGCGGAAGTAGTCGAGGCGCGCCATGTGGCTCGCCTCGATCAAGGTCGGGTAGAGCGACTCGGGCGCGCGCTCGACGGCCGCCAACTTCAAGAACGCCGCGTCGAGGCGTTGGTACAGATTCAGTAGCGATCCGGACAGGACGGACTGGCTGCCGCGCCAGCGGAGATCAGGATGCATGGGCTTCCTCCGGCAGGAACGCGGCGACCATCGAGCGCAGATCGCGGAACGACGATCCGGTGATGCCTTCGAGATCGACGGGCCGCTCGCGCAGCTCCTCCAGGAAGAGCAGCAGCTCGGCGAGCTGGAGGCTCGTGAGGATCCGTTGCTCGAGGAGCGGCGTGTCGTCGGCGAGCGTCGACGAGTCGACGCGATGCCCGTTGCTCACGATCCAAGCGCGAAGACGATCTTTCCGGCTCATGACAACAGCTCCAACTCGCGCAGGATGCGCGTCGTGCGGGCGCCGATCTCGTCCATGCGCGCACGCGCCGGCGCCGAGGCGAACGCCTCGCGCGCCAGCTCGTACGGCTTGGCGAGGCCCGCGTCCTTGTAGACGTCGGGGTTGAAGTACTCGCGCCAGGTCGCTTCGAGGTACGCCGCCATGTACGTGCGCACGCCGGCGCGGGTCTCTTCCGACCACGCGCTCGCGTGGCGGCGCCAGAGCTCCTCGACGACGAGCCGGCCGAACGCGAGGTGGCGCGACTCGTCCTCGTGGTGGCGCCGGTTGATCTCGCGCACGAGCGGATGCAGGCGGTCGTCCTTCGCCATGCGCTGGTTGAACGCATCGACGACCAGCTCGAACACGAGCACCTTCGCGAAGAACAGGACGTCCTCTTCGCCGGGCGCGTACGTGCGCGGCAGGACCAGCTTGCGGTCGGCGTAGATGCCGCCGGCGTAGCGACGGCAGAAGCCGCCGAACCACGTCATGTGCTGGTTCTCCTCGGCCAGGAAGTGATGGATGTAGTGCGCGACGTCGGCGAGCTCTTTCTTGTAGAGCCGGCGCGCGAGGCCTTCCATCAGCGCGCGCTCGCCGTGGATGTTGAGCGCGAAGAAGTTGGCGCACTCGTGGAAGCTGAGCTTCTGCTGTTGATCCTCGGAGAGGGCGTCCCACGCGGGCAGGCCGTAGATCGAGATCAGCTCGGGGCTCGTGCACCACGCGCCGTCCATGCGGTCGACCCACGGCAGCTCCGGTCGCACCGGCTGTTCCGCGGAGCGCGCGCTCAACTTCTCGGCGACGGCGTAGAGCATCACACCTTCTCCAGGATCACGGCCTGCCAGTTGAGACCGAAGCCGGCCATCGGCAGCAGCAAGCGCGTGCCGGGCGTGATCGCGACCTCCTGCTCGAGCCGGATCAAGTTCGCGACGTTGTCGGCGCTGATCACGTGGCCGATCTCGCCGATCGTGCGGAAGAAGACGCGTTCCTCGCCGAGGCCGAGCAGGCGCGCGAGGATCGTCCACGCCTTGACGTGCGTGTTCTGCGGAACGACCCAGTCGATCTGCTTCGGCGACAGGTCGGCCTTCGCGAGCGTCTCGCGCAGCAGGCGCGCGGTGTACGAGAAGTACGTGCCGACGGTCTCGTCGTCGGACGCGCGGGCGAGCGCGCCGTTGGTGATCTGATGGCAGGCGACGATGCGGTAGCCGCGCGCCTCGGGCGACACGACGCAGGCCGCGGCGCCGTCGGAGATCAGGTTGTACGCCTGCTCGTGCTCGGCGCCGGCGGGGAAGCGATCCGACGACACGCACAGGATGCGGCCGAGCGCGGGCTCGTCGCGCAGGAGCGCGCGCGCGAGCCGCATCGAGCCGAGCATCGACGTGCACGCCTGCTGACCGAGGCCGATCGCGGCGGCGCGATCGAAGCCGAAGTCCGCCTGCAGGTGCGAGACCGGGAAGTCCATCAGGTGCTTCACGTCGCGCGTCTCGGTGAAGCGCGCGACGTCGCCGATGTTGCCGTTCAGCGGCAAGCAGGTCGCGTAGATGATCGCGCCCGCGTCGGCGGCGGCGTGCGCGATCGGCGTCACCGCCGCGCGCGCGAGGTCGTAGGCGGATTGATCGGTGCGCGCGATCCGATGACGGCGGAAGCCGGCCTCGTGGAGCGCGTGCGCCGCGGTGTGCGTGCGCCCCGCCGCGACCGATTCCTCGACGGAGAAGTCGTGATCGCCCAGGGCGAGCGCGAAGTCGTGGACGTAGATCGGCTTCATCGCATTCCGAGGCGCGGGACGAAGCGGCCGGTGCGCGCGAGGTACGCGGCGTACTCGTCGCCGAACGACGACGCGAGCAACCGCTGCTCCTCGCGGCGCGCGGTCCAACCGAGCACCGTGATGCCCGCGGCGAGCGCGCCGAGCCCGATCGCCTCGCGCGTGAGCAGCGCGGTGCCGACCAGCAAGAGGATGAACGAGACGTAGAACGGGTGGCGGACGTAGCGGTACGGGCCGTACGTGACGATCGAGACCGGCGCGTCGTCGGCCTGGTGCCACAGCGCGAGCGGGACCTTGTGGACCGCGATCGTCGCCGCGACCATCGCGATCGAGGCCGCGATCAGCGGCACCGCGATCAGATCGAGCGCGTACGCGAGATCACTCGTCGGAGAAACCAGCGCGTGGAACGGCAGCTCCTGCGCCCACGCGAGCATGATCGCGACCGCGCCGATCGCGAACGGCGCGCCGGTCAGCCACCAGCGCAGGTTGAAGCGGCCGAGGCCGCCCTTCCGCTGGAAGAAGATATAGGGCAGGGCGTACATGACGCCGTAGCCGAGGAGGGCGAGGAGGTATGCGGTCGGGCTCACGCGGCTTGCTCCAGGTCGTTGGTGATCCACGCGGCGAGCGCCTGGCGCTTCGCCTTGCGCGTGGTCGTGCGGGGAATGGGCTCGCGGCGGACCAGCACGCGAGTCGGACGTTTGAACGCGGCGACGCCTTCGAGCATCCGCGCGATCTCTTCTTCGGGGTCGGCTTCGCCCTGCGCGGCGGCGGGCACGACGACCGCGCAGACCTCTTCGTGGCCGTGGCGGTTCGGCACGCCGAGCACGCAGACCTCGGCGAAGCCGGGATGATCGGCGAGCAAGAGCTCGACCTCGTCGGGATAGACCTTCTTGCCGCCGCCGAGCACGATCACGTCCTTGGCGCGGCCGGTCACGTGCAGGTATCCGTCGTCGTCGAGGTGACCGAGATCGCCGGTCTTGAACCAGCCGTCTCTCGTGAAGACGTCCTTGGTGAGATCGGCGCGATCGAGGTAGCCGCGCATGACGTTCGGGCCCCGGGTCTGGATCTCGCCGTCGGCGATGCGGACCTCGACGCCCGGCAGCGGGCGGCCGACCGAGCCGCGGCGGTACGCGCGCGGCGTGCAGGTCGCGATCACGGGGCTGGTCTCGCTGAGGCCGTAGCCCTGGAAGATGCGCAGGCCCATGCGCTCGAAGCGCTTCGCGACCTCGGGATCGAGCGGCGCGCCGCCGGCGTAGAGCTGGTGGAGCGCGCCGCCGAAGCTCTTCAGGATCGGGCGGTGGATCGCGCGGCGGAGCTTCTCGAGCGGGATGACCGCCGCGATCGCGGAGATCATCGCGACGAAGATCCGGGCGCCGCGCGACGCGCGCTTCACCTCGGCGTCGATGCCGCGCGACAGCGCGCGATAGAGGAGCGGCACGCCGACCAAGGACGTGATCTTGCGCTCGCGCATGATGCGCGACAGCTCGGCGGGGAGGAGCGTCTCGCCGGCGGGGTAGCTGATCGTCGCGCCGCGCGAGAGCGGCACGAGCAGGCCGCAGATCAGCTCGTAGAGATGACAGAGCGGCAGGACCGACAAGAAGCGCTCGCGGCCCTGCGGCCCGATCGCCGCGCCGACCGCGCGCACCTGGTGCATCAGGTTGCCGAACGTGATCGTCACGCCCTTCGGCGAGCCGGTCGTGCCCGACGTGTAGACGATCAGCGCGACGTCGTCGTGCGTACGCACCGGTGGCGCGATGTCGCCCGCGCTCGTGATCGATCCATCATCGATGATCAGCACGCGATCGCTGCCGATGCCGGCGGCGCGCGCCGCTTCGATCGCGCGCGCGCGCTGCGCGGTCGACGCGAGGATCACGCGCGGCTTCGCGTGCGCGAGCAGCGTGGTGATCTCGGAGGTGCCGAGCTTGGTGTCGAGCGGGACGACCATCGCGCCCGCGCGCAGCGCGCCCAGCATCGCGATCGACCACTCGGGCCGGTTCTCGGACAAGAGCGCGACGCGCGCGTTGGTCGACAGGCCGCGCGCGATCAGCCGCGACGAGACCGCGACGATCTGCGCGCGGAGTTGGTCGTACGACAGCTCGAAGGAGCCCTCGAGGCGGAGCGCCGGCGCGCCGGCGAAGCGCGCGAACCGACCGTCGAGAAACGACAGCAGATCAAGATCATGAGGAATCAGATGGTCAGTATCATTGCCAATCATGACTTCGTTCTTTCTCACCGCGCCGCCATACCCGTCCGGATGTCCTTGATCTACCGTGTTCGAATTCTAGTAATACATGTCGTTTTGCGTTTCAAGTGAAACTAGCGCGACGCGTCAATACGTCACATGAAATCAGATGAATCCTTCGTCGATATCGCCGTCGTGTAACGTTTTTCCGTCGGAAAACGAAGCGCGATGTTTCCTGCTGGCTAATCGAGTCGCCAGTTGGCTGAATACATCTCCGCTGAAATGCATTATTTGTAAGCTGGCGTATCCTCATAACCTAAGTTCGGTTCAGAACGCAGAACATGTAGTAAATACGAGATATTGAGCGCGCTGACGCATTGCGTTGACACGTCTTCGATTCTCATATATGAGGAGAACCGATACCGCATCTCATGATCCGTATTTCGCTACAGTCGTTGTTGTTCGAGCGAGGCAAGTTGTTCGCCGCGCTCGCCGGCGTCGCGTTCGCCGCGAACCTCGTGCTCGTGCAGGCCGGGCTCTTCTTCGGCTTCGAGCACGCGTCGACCGCGGTGATCACGCGCGCGGGCGGCGATCTGTGGGTGATGGCGCGCGGCACGCAGCTCGTCGACTTCGCCGACGTGCTCTCGCCCGGCGTGCAAGACGTCGTGCGCGCCGAGCCGTGCGTCGAGCGCGCGCGCCCCGTCATCTTCTCGTGGGCACAGGTCCGCAAGCCGTCGGGCGGCATCGACAACGTGCAGCTGATCGCGGCCGAGGGCGCGCCGGGCCGCGCGCTGCCGTGGTCGCTCGATCAAGGGCTGCCCGACGATCTGCGCGCGCCGATGCGCGTCGCGGTCGACGCCGCCGATCTCCACCGCCTCGAGATCCCGGATCCCGCGATCGGCCAGAAGGTCGAGCTGATGGATCGATCGGTCTACGTCGGCGCGGTCACCCACGGCATCCGATCGTTCACGGTCGTGCCGTACCTGTTCGCGGATCCGCGCGAGGCGCGCCGCATCCTCGGCCTCGGCGACGGCCAGGCGACCTTCTGGGCGCTCGATCTGCGCGACCCCGGCTGCGCCGCCGAGGTGCGCGCGTCGATCGAGGAGCACCCCGATCTGCAGGTGCGCGATCGCGAAGAGTTCGAGGCGATGACCTCTCATTATTGGGTGATCGGCTCGGGCGCCGGCGCGACGCTCGCGTTCGCCGCGCTGCTCGGCCTGATCGTCGGGCTCGTCGTCGTCGGGCAGACGCTCTACAGCCTGACCGAGAGCCGCAGCCGCGAGCTCGCGACCTTGAAGACGATGGGCGCGTCGGGCCGCGAGCTGGCCGCGTTCGTCTTGTGGCAAGCCGGCTTCCTCGCCGCGATCGGCAGCGCGGTCGGGCTCGCGTGGGCGTTCGGCCTGCGCATGCTGGTCGCGAAGATCGGGCTCACCGTCGTGCTCGACGGGCCGGTGATCCTCGGCGGCCTCGGCGTGATCGCGATGATGTGCGCGCTCGCCAGCCTCGCGAGCGTGCGCAAGGTGATCCGCCTCGAGGCGGCGAAGGTGTTCAAGTGATCGGCGCGTGGGGCGTGAACATGACGTACGGCAAGGGCGCGCTCGCGACGCCGGTCTTGCACGACGTCTCGCTCACGATCGATCCGGGCCAGCTCGTCTTGCTCACCGGCCCGTCGGGCTCGGGCAAGACCACGCTCGTCTCGATCCTCGCCGGTCTCATCCGGCCGACCGCCGGCACCGTCGACGTCTGCGGCCGCCGCATCACGGCGATGACCGAGGGCGAGATCGCGCGCGTGCGCCGCGCGCACGTCGGCTTCGTGTTCCAGACCGACAACCTGTTCCCCGCGCTGACCGCGATCGACAACGTCGCGGAGGTGCTCGCGCTGCGCGGCATGTCGCGCGTGCTCGCGCGCGTGCGCGCGAACGACGCGCTGGTCGCGGTCGGGCTCGCCGAGCGCCTCGATCATCGGCCCGGCGAGCTGTCGGGCGGCCAGCGCCAGCGCGTGTCGGTCGCGCGCGCGCTCGCCGGCGCGCCGTCGCTGCTCATCGGCGACGAGATCACGTCGGCGCTCGACGGCACGACCGCGCTGCAGATCATGCACCTCGTGCGCACGTACATCACCGCGCACACCGCCGCCCTGATCGTCACCCACGATCACCGGCTCGAGCGGTTCGCCGATCGGATCATCGCGATGGAAGACGGACGCATCGTCTCGGACACGCGCAGGGAGTGGTCATGAAGAGGAAGATCATCGTCAGCACGCTCGCGCTCACGCTGGGGCTCACCGGCTGGATGGTCGTGCGGCGCGGCCGCGCCGCCGTCGTCCAGGTCGAGGCCGGCGAGATCCACGAGACGATCATCGCGCAAGGGCAGGTGGTCGCGACCGCGGGCGACGCCGACGTGCGCGCGCTCGTCGACGGCCGCGTCGTCGAGGTCGCGGTGCGCGAGGGCGACTCGGTCACGGCGGGCCAGCTGCTCGCGAAGATCGACACGCAGGAGATCGACGCCGCGATCGCGCGCGCGGAGGCGCAAGAGGAAGTCGCGAAGGCGGAGCTCGCGGTCGCGCAGGCCGGCGGCCGCGTCGAGGAGAAGCACGCCGCGCAGGCCGCCCTCGACGAGGCGCAGGCCAACCTCGCGCTCGAGGAGTCGCGCGCGACCCGCGACACCGCGCTCGCCGATCAAGGCGCGATCCCGTCGGCGACCGCCGACGACTCGCGCCGCACCGCCGCGATCGCGAAGGCCAAGGTCGCGCGCGCGATGGCGGAGCGCAACAGCACGCTGCGCGGTCGCGAGGAGGCGATCGAAGCGGCGCGCGCGCGCGTCGCCGAAGCCGACGCGGAGCTCACCGCCGCTCGCGCGCGCCGCGAGCGCGCGATCGTGGTCGCGCCGATCGACGGCGTCGTGCTCGCGCGCCACGTCGACGCCGGCGACGGCGTCACGCCGGGCGCGGTCATGTTCGAGCTCGCCGACGCGGGCGCGACCGAGCTGCGCGTGGAGATCGAGGAGAGCGATGCGCTCCGCGTCACGGTCGGCCTCGACGTCGACGTCACGACCTCCGGCGGCCACGACGTGATCGGGCACGGCACCGTCGCGCGCATCTCGCCGCGCCTCGCGACGCGCACGATCGGTGCGAACGAGGCGCGCATGCGCGCCGAGACCCAGGTGCGCAGCGTGTGGATCCGCTGGACCGACAAGTCCGCGCTGCCGATCGGCATGCGCGTCGAGGCGCGCGTGAAGCTGCCCGCGAAGAAGGTCGCCGCCCGCGTCCCGCGCTCGTCGGTGCTCGTGCGCGA
>DATJIA010000296.1:0-28688 GCA_035493675.1 Kofleriaceae bacterium
GTGATACGCGGCGACCGTCGCGAACCAGACCGCGACCATCGGCGCGTCGAAGCACGCGAGCCCGGCGTGGAACAAGAGCCGCGGCATGAGCAGGAGCAAGAGCGCCGCGAGCGCGCCCTCCCACGCGCCCCAGATCGTGGAGGCCCACAGGAAGACGAGCGTGACCAGCAGCGCGTGGAAGAGCGCGGTCGGGACGCGATACGCGGTGATCGCGTCGACGCCGAAGCCGCCGTGCAGGACCGCCTCGCTGAGGCCGAACAACGTCTTCATCAGCGGCGGGTGCTCGGCGTTGTTGTTGCTGCTGCCGTAGTGTCGACCGTCGACGACCGCTTCGCCCCAGTGATCCGCGATCGACGCCTCGTCGAGCGCGCCGCGCGCGTGGATCAGATCCGACCACCACGCGACGTAGCGATCGCCGGCGGCGAAGTAGACCGTCTCGTCGCGCGCGATCCCGACGTCGCGCTGGTTCCACACGACGAGCACGAACGTCACGACCGCGAACAGCGCGGCGAGGCCGTTCGTCTTGACGTGCAGCCTCACTGGCGCGCCTCCGCCGCGAAGCAGATCAAACGATCGCGCGCGCCCGGGCCGACCGCGGTCGCGGTGAACGTCACGGTCGTCGCGCCTGGGGTCGTCTTCGCGGCGAAGCGGACCCAGCCGTCGTCGTCGCCAATGGTGACGTTCGCGACCTCCTTGCCGTCGATCGCGACCGCGAGCCGGCCCGGCTCGCGCACGTCGCGGCGCGTGAAGACGTCGGCGAGCCCGACGTAGCCGACGAGCTCGGTGCCGAGCTGCGCTTGGTACGTGATCGTCGCGCTCTTGTTCGGCACCGGCACGAGCTGCACGCAGCGATGCGGCGCGAAGCCGACCTCCGCGAGCTCCACCGAAGGCGGCCGCGCGAAGTCGCCGCCGCTCTTCGCCGCGCCGGTCGTGAAGCTCGCGACGAAGTCGGTCGCGATCACCGGCGCCTTGCGCACGTACTTGCGCACCGTGATCCCGTCGACCTCGATCTCCGCATCGATCGACCCGGTCGCCTCGGGCGCGTGCGCGCCTCGGATCGCCAGCTCCCACACGACGCCGTAGCGCGCGCCGTCCATGCGCGCGGCCATGTCGATCGGGATGAGATCGCCGAGCCAATACCGCCCGACCGGATCGATCCAATCGGGCGCGAACACGATCAGCTCACCCGGCTTGTGCTGGATCCGCACGACGTCGGCGGCCTGCTTCCACGAATCGTCGTCGGGCACGCCGGCGCCCGCGCGCTCGGTGCGCCAGATCTCCCAGACCGCGATCAGCGCCAGCACCGCCGCAGGAATCGCTCGCGCCAGCCGGAATCGCACCGCGCGCGGATGGTAGCATTGCCGCCGCGTGGGCTGGCTCGACTCGCTCGAAACCAAGATCGCTCTGAGCGTGTCGCTGATGATCCTGATCGCGGCGAGCCTGACGTGGCGGCTCTCCATCGCGAAGGTCCCGCGGCTCCGCTACGTCGCGGTGTTCCTGTTCGGCCTCGGCGTCTTCACCGCGCTCGCGGGTGAGCGCGTCTTCCACCAGTCGACCGATCCGCACTACGTCTATCAAGCCGACGCGTGGCTGCGCGGCAACCTCGCGATCGATCCGCCGCCGGAGAAGGGCGACGACTGGGCGCACGTCGAGACCGTGACGCTCGACGACAACACGGACGTGCGCGGCCGCCGTTTGTCGAGCCGCCCCGTGTTCCGCACCCTCGGCGGCGACGAGATCCCGCTGACCCGCGTGCGCGCGAGCAAGGGCCAGACGACGTATATGTCGTTCCCGCCGTTCCCGACGCTGATCATGATGCCGGGCGCGATCCTCGGCGGGCGCGCGGGCAACGACGTCGTGCCGACGCTGCTCGTCGCGGCCTTGTGCCTGCCGCTGCTCCTGCTCACGCTCGAGCGCCTCGCCGACGCCGGCCTCGCGCAGCGCGGCCGCGTCGATCAACTGCTGCTGATCGCGCTCTTCGCGTTCGGCACGGTCTTCTTCTTCTCGGCGGTGCAAGGCCGCGTCTGGTTCACCGCGCACGTCGTCGGCGTCGCGCTCGCGCTCCTCTACGCGTACGCCGCGATCGAGGCGCGCAACCCGATCCTCGCCGGCGTCGCGCTCGGGCTGGCGGCGATCACGCGCCCGCCGATGGCGTTCATGTTCCCGCTGTTCGCGTTCGAGGCGTGGCGCGTCGCCGGCGGGCTCGACAACTGGAAGCGCGATCGCAAGGCGATGCTCCGCACGCTCGCGCGCCGGCTGGTGCCGTTCGCCGCGCCCGTCGTCGCGATCGCGATCGCCGCCGGCGTCTACAACATGGCGCGATTCGGATCACCGGGCGAATTCGGCCACACGTACCTGACCGTGCGGCAGCAGGCGCAGATCGAGCAGTACGGCCTGTTCTCGTACCACTACCTCGGCCGCAACCTCGCCGTCGCGCTGACGCTGCTCCCCGAGCTGCTGCCGAAATCGCCGTGGGTCCAGGTCTCGGGCCACGGCCTCGCGCTGTGGGTGACGACGCCGGCCTTCCTCCTGCTCCTCTGGCCACGCGAAAAGAATGCGCTGCACCGGACGCTGTGGATCACGGTCGCCGCGGTCGCCCTGCCCTCGCTCCTCTACCAGAACTCGGGCTGGGTCCAGTTCGGGTATCGCTTCAGCCTCGACTACACGGTCTTCCTCGTGCTCCTCCTCGCCGTCGGCGGCCGCCGCTTCGGCTGGCCGACGCGCGCGCTGATCGCGATCGGGATCGCGATCAACCTGTTCGGCGCGATCACGTTCGCGCGGTCCGATCGCTACTACCGCGTGGCCGGCGACGCGTACGGAACCGTGGTCGCCAACTGACCCACACGTAACCTCGCGTTATTTGTGTAATACATCCCGGCCGGGTTACATTCTTGCCAGATGCTCGCGCGACGGGTGATCGCGATCTCGCCTGACAAGGCGCTCGCGAAGCAGTTGGGGACCGCGCTCAAGGCAGCAGGAGGCGCGGTCGAGGTGCATCAATCGCTCGACGCGCTCGGCAAAGGAGAGCTGCAAGCGGCGCTCGTCGTCGTGCACGTCGACGGCGAGATGGCCGGCGCGCTGCCCGGGTTGACCGCGCGCCTCTCCGGCGACGCGCGCGCGATCGTGATCGTGCCGAAGCACGATCTCGACAAGCTGGTCTCGACGATGATGGCGAGCGATCGCTGCGCCGGCGTGATCGTCGCCGAGGACTTCGACGTCCACGACCTCGCGTCGATGGCGACCCGCATCCTCGCGGGCGACATCTTCGGGCTCGAGAAGCTGGTGCCGTGGGGCACCAAGGTCTACTCGACGCTCGTCGGCGACTACCAGGAGAAGTCGGTCTGCATCGCGCAGATGTCGGAGTTCGCCGAGCTGATGGGCGTGCGCCGCAAGTACCGCGAGGCGATCGAGCAGTGCGTCGACGAGATGTTGATGAACGCGCTCTACGACGCGCCCGTCGACGATCAGGGCAAGCAGATCTTCGCCGAGATCCCGACCAAGACGCGCATCTCGCTCCGCATGGAGCAGAAGGTCGTCGTGCAGTACGCGTGCGACGGCAAGGCGTTCTCGGTCAGCGTGCGCGACAGCTTCGGCACGCTCGAGCGCGGCACCGTCCTCAAGTACCTCGACAAGTGCCTGCACAGCGAGCAGCAGATCGATCGCAAGACCGGCGGCGCGGGGCTCGGCTTGTACCTGATGGCGAACTCGTCGACGCGGTTCTTGTTCAACGTCCTGCCCGGCGTCGCGACCGAGTGCGTGTGCGTGTTCGATCTCGAGTCGCCCAAGCTGCAGCTCGACAACTTCGGCTTCTTCATGGAGAAGATCGACGCCGCCGGGCGCTTGGCCGCGGGGCCGTCGCGGCTCCTGCCCGCGGGCGCGAGCTTCCCCGTCGAGCGGCGCCAGAATCCGCAGCCGGCGCGCACGCCGAAGGGCCTGGTCGCGGCGCTCTCGGCGGCGATCGTCTTGATGCTCGTGATGATCGCGCTGGTCGCGTATCCGCGCTTCAAGAAGCCTTCGCTCGTCACGATGCAGGTGCAGACCGATCCGCCGGGCGCGACGATCGAGGTCGACGGCAAGCTGCGCGGCGTCGCGCAGGGCGGCGTGCTCGCGATCGACGAGCTCGAGGTCGGCCACGCGTATCGCGTGACCGCGACCAAGGACGGCTACGCCGCCGCCGACACCGTCGTGCAGCCGACCTCGAACGGCGGCGCGGTGACGATCCATCTCGAGGCGCACGCCGCGACCGTGACGTTCGACAGCGATCCGCAGGGCTCGCAGGTCCTCGTCGACGGCGAGGACATGGGACGCACGCCGGTCACGATCTCCACGCTCAAGCCGCTCTCCGAACACGAGGTCGTCTTGAAGAAGACCGGCTACCTCGACGGTCACCGCAAGCTCCACGTGCCGGGCCCCGGCGCCGAGAGCCAGGTCAGCCAGTCGCTGACGGTGTCGCCCGACTTCGCGACGATCGTCGTCGCGTCGACGCCGCTCGGCGCCGAGGTCTACCTCGACGGCCAGCGCCTGCCCGGCGTGACCACGCCCACCGACGAGATCCTCGTCGAGGCCGGCAAGTCGCACAAGGTCACGCTCCGCATGGCGCGCTACATGCCGGCGGATCTCACGACGTCGCCGCCGCGCGGCGCGCGCCGCGTCTCGGTCGGCGCGACGCTCAGCGAAGGCGCCGAGGTCCACGTCGAGGCGAACGTCGATGGCCGCGGCACGGTCAACGGGGTCGCGACCTGCAAGAACAAGCCGCTGCCGTTCGACTGCCCGGTCCCGCGCGGCGACTACATCGTCGAGGTCGACGGCGTCCGCCCGCCCGGCGCGACCCAGCGCAAGGTCACCGTCGACAGCGAGGCGGTGAGCGTGTCGGTGCAGTTCGGCTTCGTCGACGCGCCGGCCGGCAAGAAGATCGTCGTCGGCGGCCAGAAGGTCGCGCGCGCCGCCTACGAGGAGGGCAAGCGCGTGGTCACGGTCGTCGACGAAGCGAGCGGGGTCCAGAGCCCCGTCGAAGTGCAGATCGTGGCGGGCCGCGCCACGACCGTACAGTGATCACGCGCGCGGCCGCGCGATCATTGTATCGTCGGGGGATGCGAGCGCTCCTGGTCCTCGCGACCTGGGCGGCGGTTCCGGCGGTGGCGTCGGCAGCGACGAGATCGTCGTCGGTGGATGCGTATCCCGGCATCACGCACGAGGAATGGTCCGACACCTCGATCCCCGCGCTGATCCACGTGATCAAGGTCGATCTCAGCTCGCAGGAGATCCAGCTGGTCGCGACGCGCGAGGCGGATCGCGGCCACACGACCAAGTCCGCCGCTTCCACGATGGGCGCGGTGGTCGCGATCAACGGCGACTACTTCGCGGTCAGCGGCTTCGAGCCGGCCGGCCTCGCGATGGGCGACGGCACGCAGTGGTCGATGTCGAAGGACGACGCGCTGAGCGGCTTCTTCGCGTTCGCGCGCGTCGGCGAGCGGACGTACGGATCGATCTCGGCGCCGGCCGAGGTGATCGCTTCGGTGGATCAAGCGACGCAAGGCGTGATCGGCGGGCGGCCGCTGCTCCTCGCCGCCGGCGCGGTGCCCGGCACGTTCGACTGCACGGATCTCGACGCCCTCGCGTGCGTGCGCGCGCCGCGCACCGCGATCGGCCTCTCCGCCGACGGCAACACGATGTGGCTGGTCGTCGTCGACGGATGGCAGCAGGGCTCGACCGGGATGACCGCCGGCGAGCTCGCCGCCTTCATGAAGCAGCTCGGCGCGTTCGACGCGCTCGCCTTCGACGGCGGCAGCGCTTCGTCGATGGTGCTCGACGGCGCGGAGATCGCCGCGCCGTCCGACGGCGTCGAGCGCGCGGTCGCGAACCACCTCGGCGTGCGCTACGGCGCGCTGCCGAAAGGCCAGCTGGTCGGCTTCATCCGCGAGCGCGACATCTTCAACGGCAAGGATCTACCCGGCGCGACCGTGAAGCTCGACGACGGCCGCACGCAGGTCGTCCCCGCGAACGCGATGTACGACTTCACCAACGTCACCGCGCGCTGGGCGTGCGCGACCGCGTCGCTCACCGGCTATCACAAGGCCACGCGCTGCGTGCAGGTGATGCCGGGCACGACCAACTACGACTCGATCGCGCTGTTCCCGAACTCCGACTTCGTCGACGCGAACCCGAACGCGCCGCCCGACGCGGCGGTCGACGCGCGCTTCGGCGTGTACGACGCGCAGCCGTCCGGTGACGGAGGAAATCCGATCGGCGGCGACGGCGGCGGCACGAACCCGAGCGGATGTTGCAGCGTGAGAGGTCGAACCGCGTCGGCGGGCGATCTCGCGCTCGGGCTGCTCGTCGTCGTACGATGGCGCCGCCGCCGGGGTTAGCAGCAGGATCATGGAAACCGACGTCGCCTCTCATCTCTACACCGACGCAGGTGGAGCGCTCGTCGAGCGCAAGCATCGCCTCCGCGTCACCGGCGGTCCCGACGCCGGCAAGGAGCTCGCGCTCGAGCTCGGCACGACCTTGGTCGGCACCCACCCCGACAACGATCTCGTGCTGACCGACACGACGGTCTCGCGCCATCACCTCGAGATCCGCGTGCGCAAGGACGGCGTCGCGGTGCGCGATCTCGACACCACCAACGGCACGCGCCACGGCGGCACCAAGCTCGGCCAGGTCGTGCTCACCGGACCGGCGCGGCTGCGCGTCGGCAAGCACACCGAGATCGACGTCGAGCCCGTCGACGCGCCGGTGCCGCTCGGCGAGTGGTCGCACGATCGCTTCGGCGACGTGCTCGGCGCCGGGCCCGCGATGCGGAAGTTGTTCTCGCTGCTCGCGCGCGTCGCGCCGACCGACGCGACGATCCTGCTCAACGGCGAGACCGGCACCGGCAAGGAGGCGTTCGCCGAGGCGATCCACAAGGCGTCGGCGCGCGCGGCCGGACCGTTCATGGTCGTCGACTGCGGCGTGATCCCGAAGGAGCTGATCGCGAGCGAGCTGTTCGGCCACGTGCGCGGCAGCTTCACCGGCGCCGCCGGCGACAAGCGCGGGCTGATCGAGGCCGCCCACGGCGGCACCCTCTTCCTCGACGAGATCGGCGAGCTGCCGATCGATCAGCAGCCGCAGCTCCTGCGCGTGCTCGACAAGCGGCAGCTGCGCCGCGTCGGCGACACCGCGACCGTCGACGTCGACATTCGCGTGATCGCGGCGACCAATCGCGATCTGCGCGCGATGGTCAAGCAGGGCACGTTCCGCGAGGATCTCTTCTATCGGCTCGCGGTCGTGCGCGCGGAGGTGCCGCCCTTGCGCGAGCGCAAGGACGACATCCCGATGCTCGCGCATCACTTCGCGGCGGAGATGGGACGCGGCTTCGATCTGTCGCCGTCGTTGGTCGCGACGCTCGCGCGCCACGACTGGCCCGGCAACGTGCGCGAGCTGCGCAACGTCGTCGATCGCGCGCTGTCGCTCGGCGCGTCGACGCTCGACGAGCTCGGCGCGTCGTCGCCGGCGCCGGCGGAGTCCTCGCCGCCGACCGATCAAGCCGTCCTCGATCTCCCGTTCAAGGAAGCGAAGGCCGCGCTGATCGAGGGCTTCGAGCGCGACTACCTGAAGCACCTGCTCGCCAAGCACAAGGGCAACATCTCGCGTGCGGCGCAGGAAGCCGGGATCGATCGCAACTACATCCATCGGCTCGTGAAGAAATACGATCTCGACGTGGAGCGCGGATGAAGATCACCTCGTGGCTGTGGGTCGTTGTCGTGGCGGGATGTGGCGGCGGATCGACGAGCAGCCCCGATGCGTTCGTCGCCGACGCCGCGCCCGACACGATCGCCGTGACGATCACGTCGCCGGTCGGGGGCGCGTCGATCCGCGGCACGCGCGCGGTCGAGGTGAAGGGCACGCTCGCGGCGGCCGCGCCGATCACGTCGGTCGACGTGAAGGTCGGGACGACCACGGTCGCCGCGATCTTCGGCGAGAAGGCCTTCACGGCGACGGTCATGGTCGCGAACAACGCGAACACGATCACCGTCACCGCGCACGACGCGATCCAGGGCAGCGGCACGGCGTCGGTCGACGTCGACTATCCGTTCGTGCACTTCACCGACTTCCCGGCGGCGACGCGCGTGCTCGGGCAGACCGCCGCGGACATCGGCACGCAGCGCACGACCGACGCGTCGACGATGAAGTTCGCGGTCGGCGATCCGGTGATGATCGGCGCGACGCTCTACGTGCCGGTGCTCGGCGAGAACCGCGTGCTCGGCTACAGCGCGTTCCCGACGACCGACAACCAGGCGGGCGACTTCGTGCTCGGGCAGGCGACGCTCGCCGACGGCGTCGCGGCGGTCGGCGCCGACGGGCTCGACCAACCGAGCGACGTCGACAGCGACGGCACCAAGCTGGTCGCCTCCGATCACGCGAACAACCGCGTCGTCGTGTGGAACACGGCGCCGTCGACGACGCACGTCGCGGCCGACGTCGTGATCGGCGAGCCCGACTTCGACGCCAACACCGGCGGCTGCGCGGCCGCGCTGCTCAAGGGGCCGATCGATCTGACGATCGCGAACGGCCGCTTGATCGTCGCCGACACCAACAACAACCGCGTGCTGATCTGGAACGCGATCCCGACGACGAACGGCGCCGCGGCGGATCTCGTGATCGGCCAGGCCGACTTCACGCACTGCGCCGGCAACGACGACAACCAGGACAGCGTGTCGGATCTCGGCCCGACGGCGCGCACGGTGCGCAACCCGATCGGCGTGTGGAGCGACGGCACGCGGCTGATCGTCGCCGACTCCGCGAACAATCGGCTCCTGATCTGGAAGACGTTCCCGACCTCGTCGTTCACGCCGGCCGACGTCGTGCTCGGGCAGCCGTCGTTCACGACCGCCAATCCCGGGTTGAGCGCGACCGCGCTGGCCTCGCCGCAGTTCATCGCGTCGAACGGCAACCAGCTGGTCGTCACGGACACCAACAACAACCGCGTGCTGGTGTGGGACGACGTGCCGACGCTGTCGGGGCGCGCGCCCGATCACGTGATCGGGCAGTCGACCTTCCTGCACGGCAGCGCGAACGACGACAACCAGGACGACGCGACCGACGCGACCCCGAGCGCGCGCACGCTCAAGGCGCCGCGCGGGCTGCTGCTGACCGCGACGTCGTTGTGGGTGTCGGATCAGTCGAACAACCGCGCGCTGGTGTACGTGCCGTGAAGGCGGGGTGGCTCGGGCTCGTCGCGATCGCCGCGTGCGGCTCGCATCCCGCGCCGCACGCGATCTCGAACACGGCGCCGTCGCCCGAGACGATCGACGCCGCGCCGCCGGCCGCGATCGTGTGGTCGATCGACTGCGCGCCGTCCACGGTCGCGATGGCCTCGCGCGCCTCGGTGATGATCACGATCCACGCGACCAACACGACGTCGGCCGTGCGCGATCCCGAGCGCGATCCGCTCGAGTTCACCGTCGACGGCCAGACGTCGATGGAGCTCGAGATGGCGTTCGGCAACGGGGGCCGCGACGCCGCGTGGGAGGCGATCCCGCCGGGCGCGACCGAGGTCGATCAGCGCGAGGGCATGGAGATCGCCGCGTCACCCGGCGATCACGTGATCGTGATGTCGCACGCGGGCCGCGAGCTCGCGCGCACGACGCTGCACATCACGCGCTGATTCGACTTCCGTCCTCCGACTTCCGTCTACCGGATTCCGATCCGCTCCCCCGTTCGTCCTGAGCGGAGCCCGGAGCGAAGCGACGGGCGGAGTCGAAGGACACGATCCGCGACAGCAGATTCCGCTTCGCGATCACCGTCGCCGTCAACACGCCCGCCATCACCGCGCCGCCGACGCCCGCCGTCACGACGTCCGCGCCCGTCAGATACAAACCCGCGATCGGCGACTGCACGCGCAGCTCGCGCGCCTCGAACCGCGCCGGGTTGTGCGCGAGCCCGTAGATCTCGCCGCTCGGATGCGACGCGAACTGCTTCGTCGACAGCGGCGTCGACAGCTCCGCGTGCGCGATGTGGCCCTCGAGCTGCGGGCACCGCGTGAGCAGCACCTGCATCAGGCGATCGGCGAGCTCGCGCTTCACCGTCTCGTAGTCGGCGCCGCGCTTCTTCCACGCGGTCCCGTCCCAGCGCGCGAAGCGCTCCCACGGCGCGACGCCGATCACCTCGATCGTGCCCTTGCCGGGATGGCGCCGCTCGAAGTCCGGATCCTTCGCCGATGGGAACGACAGGTACGCGACCGGCAGCGGCGCGTCACCGTCCTCGACGTAGCGCGCGACGTTGCGATCGTGATCGTGGCCCGGATAGACCCACTGGTTCGCGCGCGCGAGCCCGAGCTGCGTCGCGGTGCGATCGAGCCCGACGTACAGCGACAGATGCGCGAACGACGGCGGTACGCCCGCGACGGTCGGACGCGCGCCGGCCTCGCGCGCGATGTCCGGATCGAGCAAGCGGCCGTAGGTCACCGCGATGCCCGCGTCGCTGACGACGCGCTTGCCGCGGATCTCCTCGCCGCCGGCGAGCCGCACGCCGACCGCGCGCCCCTTCTCGACGACGATCCGCTCGACCTCGGCCGACGTCATCACCGCGCCGCCGGCGCGCTCGATCGACGGCAGCATGGTCTCCGCGAACCGCGCCGACCCGCCGATCGGATACGCGGCGCCCTTCAGGTAGTGATCGACGAGCATCGCGTGCATGAAGAAGCTCGCCTGGCTGGGCGGCAGACCGTAGTCGCCGTACTGGCCGGTGAGCACGCCGGCGAGCCGTGGATCCCGCGTGATGCCGCGCATCACGTCCGCGACGGTCGCGCGCGCGTGCGGCATCGCGTTCCGCCGCAAGAGCGGCCCCGCGACCCGCGCGATCGCCGGCGGCAGCGCCTTCTCTAGGAAGTAGCGCTTACTACTTCCTACCGCCTCGCGCACGCGCGCGAGGTAGCGATCGATCGCGTCCTTCTCGCGCGGGAAGTAGCCGTGCATCCGCTCGCGGAACGCGTCGCGGCCGGCGACGAAGTCGTAGACGTCGTCGCCCATGACGATCTGATCGTAGACCGGACCGAGATCGGCCCAGCCGAGCTCGCCGTCGGTGAGGTGATCGAAGAGCCGGCGCAGGAACGCGCGCGGCCGATGGACGTCGCCGACGTAGTGGACACCGACGTCCCACTCGTACCCGGGCCGATGGAACGTGTGCGTGAAGCCGCCCGCGGTGTAGTGGCGCTCGAGGACGAGCACGCGCTGACCGCGGTGGCGCGCGAGCAGCGATGCGGTCGCGAGGCCACCGAGCCCCGAGCCGATCACGATCGTATCCCAGCCGCGCGGGCCGGGATCCGGGATGCCGTGTTGCTTGTACGAACGTCCGATCCTCATCTCCGACTCCTCTGCTTCGTCTTCGTCGTGGTCTTCGCCTTCGGTCTCGCGAAGGCCGGCAGCTCGAAGTCGATCGCGGCGAGCTGCGCGAGCGTGCGCCCGCTGCCCAGGCGACCCGCGAGGTGCAGCGACACCAAGCCGTGCACGCTCGCCCACGCGAGGTGCGCGATCGTCAGCGGATCGCCGTCGAGCTCGCCGGCGGCGACGGCCTCGGCGACCGTGCGGTGCAGGCAGGCGAACGCGCGCCGGCTCTGGACCGCGACCTCGCGCGGCTCGCGATCGCTCGGCTCCGGCGTGCGGACCTCGAACATGATCCGATACGCATCGGGCTGATCGAGCGCGAACTTCACGTACGCGCGCTTCAGCACGATCAGCTTCCGGGTCGGCGCGTCGTCGGTGTCGATCGCCACCTCAAGCCGCTCGGCGAAACGCCGGAACGCCTCCGCGCGCACCAGCGCGAACAGCTCGTCCTTGTTCGCGAGGTACCGATACGGCGTCATCGCGCTCACGCCGAGCTCCGCCGCGACCGCGCGCATCGTCACCGCGTCGTAGCCCTGCTCCGCGAACAGGTGCATCGCCGCGACCGCCGCCTCCGCACGGAACGCGATGATGTCCTCGGGAGCCAACGCCATGCGGGGCATGCCTGATTGTCTTACAACGTAAATTTTACGCTGTAAACCCTATTCGAGTTTCGGGCTCGGATCTGGGCGCTGGCCGAGGCCCGAAGCCTGAGGTCCGAGGCCGCTCGCGGCGAAGCCGCGAGCTCAAAGGCCGAGCTGTGCGCGCGTCAGCACGTCCGGGGCGGGCGCGTACGCCATCGCGCGCGCGATCACGTTCTTCAGCTCGCGCGCGTTGCCCGGCCACGCGTGCGCGCGCAGCGCGGCGAGGGCGTCGGGCGCGAAGGCCGGCGCCTTGCCCTCGGGCGCGAGCGCGCGCGCGAAGTGGCGCGCGAGCGGCACGATGTCGTCGCGGCGATCGCGCAGCGGCGGCACGACCAGCGGCACGACGTGCAAGCGGTAATAGAGATCCTCGCGGAAACGGCCGCGCGCGACCTCGGCGCCGAGATCGCGGTTGGTCGCGGCGATCACGCGCACGTCGACGGTGACCGGCCGCTGCGCGCCGAGCGGGAAGACCTCGGCGGAGTCGAGGAAGCGGAGCAGCTTGGGCTGGATGTCGAGCGGCAGCTCGCCGATCTCGTCGAGGAAGAGCGTGCCGCCGTCGGCCGCGCGCACGACGCCCGCGTGATCCGAGGTCGCGCCGGTGAACGCGCCGCGCCGATACCCGAACAGCTGGCCCTCGAAGAGATCGTGCGGCACGGCGGCGCAGTTGAACGCGACGTACGGCTTCGACGCGCGCGGCGACAGATCGTGCAGGGCGCGCGCGATGACCTCCTTGCCCGCGCCCGATTCGCCGGTGATCACGACGGTCGCGCGCGAGCCGGCGAGCCGGCCGACGTCGGCCAGCAGGCGCCGCATCGGCGGCGACGCCGCGACCATGCCGGGCAGCTCGACCGCCGCGTCGGGCGCGGCCGCGGCCGCGCGCTCGCCGCCGCGCAGCGCCGCGACCTCGAGCGCGAGCCCCGCGACCACCGCGAGCATGCGCAACGACGCGCGCGCGTTGTCGCGCGGCGGCGCCGTCACCCCGAGCCGCACGCGGCGCCCTCCTCCGCCGACGTCGAACCACGCGACCGCGACGTCGCGCGCGTCGCCGCACAGCCGGCGCGCGCCGCCGTCGCGCTCCTCCTCGAGGATCACCGGCGCGCCCGCGACCTCGCGCGCGACCGCCGCGAGCTCGCGCAGGACCATCGCCGTCGTCGCGCCCGCGACCGCGAGCCGCTGCAGCCCGAGCTCGAGCGACGGCGAGATGCCGCCAGTGGACGCGACCGCGGCGCGCGCGCCGAGCGTCCCGCCCGACGCGAGCATCGCCTCCACGCGCGCGACCGCGCGCTCGATGAACGACGGACGCGGCAGCCCGAGCGCCGCCAGCTCCGCGTCGCTCTCCGCGCACCGATCGTCGGCGCCCTCCACGCCGAGCGCCCGCTGCATCCGCGACGCGCCGAACCGCGCGAGCGCGGCGTCCAAGCGATCGCCCGAGGCCGCGAACGTCGCGACCGCCGCGTCGAAGAGCGTGCGTCCTTCTTCGAGCCGTCCCTCGTCGATCAAGAGCGTGCCCTCGACGCGACGCAGGTGCGCGGTCACCCACGCCGCCGGCCGCCGATCCGCCGCGCGCAGCGCGCGCCCGAGCACCTCGCGCGCGAGCTGCGACGTGCCCTCGATCAGCGCCGCGCCGGCGTACGACACCAGCAGATCGCGCAGCATGAAGCCCCACCCCACCGCGAGCCGCTCGGCGTGCGCGTACGCGGCGAGCGTCGCCTCCGGATCGCGCCCGCGCGCGAGCGACGCGACCGCGGTGAGCCACGCCGCGTGCGCCTGACACACCGCGCGCATCGACGGCAGCGTGGCGGCGCCGACCTTCGCCGCCAACGCCGCGAGCGCGTCGGCGCGCCCCGTCGACAGCAAGAACCTCGACTGCACCGGGAAGACGATCGTCACCGGGAAGCCGAGCTCGTCGAAGATCCGATCGCTCTCCGCGAACACCGCGCTCGCCTCGTCGAGCCGAACGAGCCGCACCAGCGCCTCGGCCTCCGCGCGCAGCGCGAGCGCGGTGTGCACGCCGATCGCGAGGTGCGCGCCGTCGGCGACCGCGCGCGCGCGCCGCGCCAGCGCGAGCGCCTCGTCGGGATCGCCGAGATCGTCGAGCATGCGCATCGCCTTCATCGCGCACACGCGCGCCTCGAGCACGGGCGACACGCCGAGGCGCGGATGCGCGAGCAGCCGATCGAGGCGATCCATCGCGAGCCGCGACTGCCCCGACATCGTCGCGCCGAGCGAGCGCAGCTGCTCGAGGAACATCGCGGGGAGCTCGGGCAACGACGCCGACGCGATCGCGTCGACCTGCCCGAGCGCGCGCAACAAGAGATCGTCGTCGCCCGCGAGCAAGGCGGCGTTCGCCTCCGCCATCGCCGCGAGCGCGATCGCGACCGGCGCGTCGCCGGGCCGCGCGAGCTCTTCGGCGCGCCGCGCGTGCGCGTGCACGACGCCGAGATCGAACAGCTCGCCGTCCGGATACGAATACGCGAGCGCGGCGGTCGCCTCCGCGAGCGCGAGCGGCGGCGCGTCCGGCGCGAGCGCGGGCCCGAGCGCCGCGATCGCGCGCCGCCCGTCCGCGCGGATCATCAGATCGATCAGCGCGAGCCCCGCCGACGCGAGCGATCGCGCCTCGCCTGCGAGCCCGCGATCCGACAGCGCGCGCAACAGCACGCTCTCCGCCTCGCGCCACTGACCGTCGAGCAACCGCTGCACCGCCGCGCTCACCGGCAACGACGCCGCGTCGCTGGCACTGATCCGCGCCGCGTTCGATCGCGCGTACGCCTCGAGCCGCGCGAGCGCGGCGCCGCGCGGTCTCCGCGCCGCCGGCGATCCGTCGGCGAGCTCCCATCGATAGATCGTGTGCGCGTTGACGCCGAGCTCGGCGGCGAACGCCGCTCGGGTCCGTGCCCCGCGCATCGATCGGATCTCGGCAGGCGTAATCGGCATATGACGATCTACCTTCTGACTATGCCATAAATCGGCATAGCGCACACAACATATCGATACTACTAGGCGCATGGTTGGCGCCGGCTCTGCAGTACGGACCCCGCAGGTCCCGATATGCAAGCCTCATCGACCTCTGCCATTTCAGCCCGGACGATCGACTTTCCCCTCGCGCCCGAGGCGACGCCGCCCCCGGCACTTCCGAAAACAGATGCGCCGAAGAAGCCGACCAAGAAGGCGCCGATCGTCCTCGGCGCGCTCGTCGCGATCGCCGCCGGCGTCGCGCTCTACCTCTATCTCGGCGCGCGCGGCAAGGAGTCGACCGACGACGCGCAGGTCGAAGGTCACGTCTCGACCGTCGCCGCGCGCGTCCCCGGCCAGGTGAAGCGCGTGCTCGTCACCGATGATCAACCGGTGCACGCCGGCGACGTCCTGGTCGAGCTCGACGACGCCGACCTGAGCGCGCGCGTCGCCGCGGCGCGCGCGGATCTCGCGGCCGCGAACGCGAGCCTGCACGCCGCGCAGTCGCAGCTCGCGCTCACGCGCAAGCAAGCCGACGCCAACCTCGCGATCGCGCGCGGCGGCATCGCGCAAGCGGCCGCCGTCTCCGGCTCGACCCAGGCGACGATCGATCAAGCGAAGGCCGACGTCACCGCCGCCGCATCTCGCGCGCAGCTCGCGCGCACCGAGCTCGATCGCAGCCGGCGCCTCGCCGACGCCGGCGCGGTCCCGCAGTCGGAGCTCGACGCGCGCCAAGCCGCGGTCGATCAAGCCGACGCCGCGCTCGCGCAGGCGAAGTCGCGCGTCGTCACCGCCGAAGCGGGCCGTTCGAACTCGAGCGGCACCACCGAGGCCGCGCGCGGCCGCTTGCTGTCCGCGCAGGCCGGCCCCGAGCAGATCGAAGCCGCGCAAGCGCAGGTCGAGCTCGCGCAGGCGAAGGTCGAGCAGGCGACCGCCGCGCTCCAGCAAGCGGAGCTCAACCTGAGCTACACGAAGGTCCGCGCGCAGATCGACGGCACCGTCGCCAAGCGCACCGTCGAGCCCGGTCAGATGGTCTCCCCCGATCGCCCGCTGCTCGCGCTGGTCGACACCCACGACGCGTGGGTCGTCGCGAACTTCAAGGAGACGCAGCTCGCGTCGATCCATCCGGGCCTGAAGGTGCGGGTGAAGATCGACGGCTTCGGCGGCGACGCGCTGACCGGCACCGTCGAGTCGATCCAAGCCGGCACCGGCGCGCGCTTCTCGCTGCTGCCGCCCGACAACGCGAGCGGCAACTTCACGAAGGTCACGCAGCGCGTGCCCGTGAAGATCACGATCGCCGATCATCGCGGCCTCGCGCTGCGCCCGGGTATGAGCGCCGACGTCACCGTCTACACGGAGTGAGCCATGGGCGAGCTCAAGGGCAACAAGGCCGCGATCACGATCGTCGTGATGCTCGCGGCGCTGATGGCGATGATCGACATCTCGATCGTCAATGTCGCGCTGACCGACATCCGCGCGAGCTTCGCGACGCCGCTCGATCAGATCGGCTGGGTCTCGACCGGCTACATGATGGCGAACATCGTCGTCATCCCGATGACCGGCTGGTTCCAGCGCCGCTTCGGGTTCAAGAAGTACTTCGCCGCGTCGGTCGTGCTGTTCACCACCGCGAGCGCGCTGTGCGGCGCGGCCTGGAGCTTGCCGTCACTCGTCGCGTTCCGCGTGCTGCAGGGCCTCGGCGGCGGCGCGATCATCCCGACCGCGCAGTCGATCCTGTTCGCGCGCTACCCGAAGCGCGAGCACGGCATGGCCGCGGGCCTGTTCGGCCTCGGCGCGATCACGGGCCCGCTGCTCGGTCCGTCGATCGGCGGCTACTTGATCGACCTGTCGAGCTGGCACTGGATCTTCCTGGTCAACGTCCCGGTCGGCATCGTCGTCGCGATCCTCGCGTGGAACGTGATCGAAGAGCCCGACTTCACGCCCGACAAGGCGCCGATCGACGGCTACGGCATCGCGCTGCTCGCGACCGGCATGCCCGCCTTGCAGTACGTCCTCGAGGAGGGCAACCGCGAGGGCTGGTTCCAATCGACGACGATCCTCCTCCTCGCGGCGGTCGCGGTGATCGCGCTCGTCACGTTCATCGTGCACGAGCTCGAGGCGCCCCACCCCGTCGTCGATCTGCGCGTGTTCAAGAACCGCAGCTACGCGGCCGGCACCGGCATCAACTTCCTCACCGGCCTCGCGCTGTTCGGCAGCTCGTACCTGTTCTCGCTCTTCTGCGGCGCGGTGATGCACTACACCGCGCTCGACATCGGACGCGTCTTCCTGATCGCCGGCCTCGCGCAGATCATCCTGATGCCGCTGGTCGGACGCTTCGCGCCGAAGATCGATCCGCGCATCATGCTGTTCGCCGGCGTGTCGATCGTGGGCTTCTCGCAGTACATCGGCGCGCAGCTGACCGATCAAGCCGGCTTCTCCGATCTCGTGATGCCGCAGATGGTGCGCGCGATCGGCCTCGCCTTCATCTTCATCCCCGTCTCGGTCGCCGCGCTCTCCGACATCGATCCCGCCGCGCGCGGCAACGCGACCGGCCTCTTCAACCTCACGCGCGAGCTCGGCGGATCGCTCGGCACCGCGTGGATGGGCAAGGTCGTCGCCGACGGCATGGTCACGCACGGCGCGCAGCTCGCCTCGCACGTCAGCGCGTACGATCCGATCGTCCAAGATCGCCTGCACGCCTTCGCGTCGCGCGGCCTCCCGCCCGAAGCGATGATGGATCTGAAGGTGAAGGGCCAAGCGCTCGTGATGTCGTTCGAGGACGGCTTCCGCCTCGCGATGGTCGCGATCCTCGTCGGCATCGCGCTCGTGCTGCTGCTCAAGCGCCCCAAGCCGGGCGTCGAGCTCGCGGGCGCCCACTAGCGGCAGGCGGTGCGCGGCGCGTCGAGGTCGAGGTTCTTGATCAGCGTGTCGAAGTTGCGCGAGTTCGCCATCGGGCACACGGCCGTCGCGAGGGAGGGCGAGCCGTACTCGACCTGGAAGACGGCCTTGTTCGCGGTGATGAACGGCATGACGAGGTCGCACTCGTCGTACTTGAAGCACTCCTCGTTCAAGGCCCAGTCGAACGACGCGCGCAGATCGAGCACCTGATCGAGATCGTTCTTGAGCCCGACGGAGAGGCCGCGCGTGTGGGCGGCGGCGGCCAGGTGGCGGTTGAAGTCGAGCTGATCGGCGGCCTTCAAGGGGAAGCCGGAGTCATTGGCGTAGCCGTCGACGTTGTCGGGCTCGACGCCGTCGCAGTGCTTCGACGCCGCGACGTCGAAGCGCGCGTCGATCAGCGTGCGCACGCGCGGGTCGCGGATGTCGAGCCACTTCTCGTCGGGCCAGCCGACGAGCGCCTTGCCCTGCACGTCGGCGGGGAACTGCGCGGAGTCGGGGCGGCCGGGCTCCCAGCTGCCGGCGTCGACGTAGCAGATCACCTTGCGCCCGGCGGCGTGGAGATCATCGATCGTCTGCTGCGGCGTCCCGAAGAGATCGAGGTCGTACATCATCACGTCGAACGACGTGTCGGCGGTGCCGGAGAGCTGCCACTGCCACGAGGTCCCCGGCGTCGGCTTCCAAACGCCGCCGGGCGGCGCATCGATCGTCGAGCCGGCCGAATCGATCGTCGAGGGCGGCGCGTCGGGCGATCCCGCGCCGCCGCCGCACCCGACCAACACGAACAGGATCGCGACGCGCCGCATGCCGCGAGCATACAATCATCGCGTGCGAATCCTGGCGCTGATCGCGATCACGGCGGCGTGCGGCAAGTCAGGCGCGGGCATCGCACCGCCGGATCCGAACGCGTGGCTCGCCCCGTGCCTCGGCGCGATCGATCAAGCAAAGACGCAGCCGAGCTGGCAGCGCGCGCGCACGATCGCGAACGCGTGCCGTCCGTGCGGCGTCGCGTGGGATCCGATCGTCGCCGCGAAGGTCCCCGCCCCGAGCCAGGTCACCAAGGTCGTCGACGCGTGCAAGCTCGACTGCACCAAGCAAGCGCGCGCCGACTTCTACGCGAAGATCTCCGCGCTCGACGAAGATCAATCGCCGCACCAAGCGTGGCTCGCGCTCGCGCAGGCGTGCCCCGACGCGCTCGGCACGCCCGGCCCCGACGGTCGCTACGCGAGCGGCGCCTGGTTCGCGCTCCATCAGATCGCGCGCGCGCTCGCCGCCGCGCACCACGCGACCGACGTCGAGATCGCGCTGCCGCTGTGGTCGCAGCGCGGCACCAGCTTCGAGCTGCCCGCGGCGGACCCAGACCCGCGCGAGCCGGAAGGGCCGATCATCACCGTCACCGACGGCGCGATCTTCATCGTGCGCGACCTCCCGCGCGCCCGCTTCACCGAAAAAGGCCTCGAGATGAACGGCGACGCGTGGCCGGGCCCGCACCTCGACGCCATCGACATCAAGCTCGCGCGGTGGGCTCGGCTCGCGCCGATCGCGATGCCCGCCGAGAAGATCGACGCGATGACGAAGGACCTCGGCAAGCCGGCACAGATCGTCACGTTCGCGCCGGTCCGAGGCCTGTTCGGCGGCGAAGTGGCTGCCGAACAGGTCCAATAGGCGTCTCTTGACGTGAACACGGCCCTCCGCGATCGTGTGCTGTGGCTTTCGATCTGATCGTCGTCGGCGGCGGCATCACGGGCGCCGGCATCGCGCGCGACGCCACGCTGCGCGGGATGCGCGTCGCGCTGTTCGAGAAGGGTGACTACGGCTCGGGCACGTCGTCGAAGTCATCGAAGATGATCCACGGCGGGCTCCGCTACCTCGAGCACGGCGAGATCGGCCTCGTCTTCGAGAGCGTCTCCGAGCGCCGGGTGCAGACAAAGGTCGCGCCGCACCTGGTGCGCCCGCTGCCGTTCCTCGTCCCGATCTTCAACGACTCGAAGCCCGGCCTCGAGATCATGAACATCGGCCTGTGGATCTACGACTCGCTCGCGATGTTCCGCGCGCCGCGCATGCACAAGACGTTTCGCGGCAAGGCGGCGGCGCACGCGATGGAGCCCGAGCTGCGCGACGAAGGCCTGCGCGGCGTGATCGAGTACTACGACTGCGCGACCGACGACGCGCGCCTCGTCCTCGAGAACATCCTCGACGCGCGCGCGCTCGGCGCCGACTGCCGCAACTACACCGAGGTCGTGCGGCTCGTCCGCAACAAAGACGGACGCGCCACGGGCGTGGTCGTGCGCGATCGCATCACCGGCAAGGAGGAGCAGCACGACGCGCGCGCGGTCGTGCTCGCGCTGGGCGCGTGGACCGACGAGGCGATCCGCCGCTTCGAGGTGCCGATCGGCCGCGATCTCCTCCGCCGCACCAAGGGTGTGCACCTGGTCTTCCCGCGCGAGCGCTTGCCGCTGCGCCGCGCGATCACGCTGATCTCTCCCGTCGACGGCCGCGTGATGTTCGCGATCCCGTGGCGCGAGCGCACCGTGATCGGGACGACCGACACCGACTTCGACGGCACCGCCGACGAGGTCCACGCCGACGCCGCCGACGCGCAGTATCTCTGCGACAGCGCGAACGGCTACTTCCCGCGCGTGAACCTCACGCCGAAAGACGTGATCGCGACGTGGGCCGGGCTGCGCCCGCTGATCCGCCCCGACGACGCGCGCGACGAGAGCGACGTCTCGCGCGAGCACGAGATCTTCGTGCGCGACGACGGCCTCGTGATCATCGCCGGCGGCAAGCTCACCACCTACCGGCGCATGGCGCGCGAGGTGGTGCGCGCCGCCGTGAAGTGGCTGCGCGAGAACGACGACGGCTTCAAGGGCGAGCTCGAGCGCGCCGGCACCAAGGAGCGGCCGTTGCCCGGCGCCACCGGGCTCGACGAGCCGAGCCTCGAAGGCGTCGCGAAGATCGGCAAGCAGCTGATGGATCGGCACGGGCTCGACGGCGACACCGCGACACACCTGTGCGGGGTCTACGGCGTGCGCGCGCACCTCCTCGGTGAGGCGATCGCGCAGGCGCGCGGGCTCGGTGAACGCCTGAACGCGGATCTCCCGTATGTCTGGGCCGAGATCGAGTTCGCCGTCACCCACGATCTCGCAAAGACGGTCGACGACGTGATGTCGCGTCGCGTCCCGCTGCTCTTGACCGGCCGAGATCAAGGCCTCGAGGTCGCGCGCGCGGTCGCCGAGCGCATGGGGCGATTGCTCGGTTGGAGCGCCGGCGAGATCGACCGTCAGGTCGTCTCGTACGAGCAGGTCGTCGCCGACAGCCGCCGTTTTCGTACGGCATAGCAGTTGCTGGTCTTCGGGTGTGGAGGTCGAAACATGCCCCGCACCACCGAAGACTGTGTGTTGATCGCCGGCGCAGGCCCGGCGGGGCTCGCCGCGGCGCTGTTCCTCGACGAGCTCGGCGTGAACGTCGAGCTCATCGATCCGCACGAGCGCGCCCCCGACGACGACTTCGCGGTCGTCCTGCGCCGCGACACCATCGGCCGGCTCGCCGCCGCCGGCGTCGTGTTCGATCCGCTGCGCGAGGCGCGCGTGCTCGACGCGATCCACGTCTACAAAGGGCCGCGCCGCTCCGACGAGGCTCCTCCGATCGAGGCGCTCGACGGCGGCGCGATCACCGTGCCCGCGTACACGCTCAACAAGCGGATCGCGGAGGCGCTCAAGGCGCGCGGCGTGAAGGTGAAGTGGAGCCATCGGCTCGCGCGCTTCGACGTCGCCGACGATCGCATCTACTGCGACATCGACGGGCTCGGCATCGACACCGCCGGCTACGGCACGATGACGCACGAGCGCATCGTCGAGACGACCACGCGGCGGGAGCCGACCTACCTGATCGGCGCCGACGGCGGCGGCTCGGTCGTGCGCACGCAGCTGCGCGCGCCGTTCCCGACGATCGGAGCGACCCGCCGCGTGCTGACGTTCGAGCTCGACTGCGGCATCGACGCCGGCCGCGAGGCGAGCGTGATCCTCGGCGACGCGACCGTCGAGCTGTGGCCGCTGGCCGCGACCGGCGTGAAGGTGATCGTGATCGACCCGCGGCTGCCGTTCCACACGCCGCCGGATCTCTCCGATCTGCTCGCGCTGGTCGACTTCCACGCGCCCGGCCACCTGCCGCCGATCGCGAAGCTGCGCCGCACGCGCAGCGAGGAGATCACGCCGGCGCGCGCGGAACGTCCGAACTTCGGACGCATCTGGCTGCTCGGCGGCGCGGCCCGCACGCTCGCGCCGACCCCGTTCGCCGTCGACGAATCGATCCGCGAGGCGCAGCGTCTCGCGACCGCGTTCGCGCACGCGATCCGCACGCACGATCGCCCCGAGATGTTCGTCGAGCACACGATCTAGATCGCGGGCACGCGCGTTGCTCGCCTCCGCCGATGGGAGCGAATCCCGGCGGAGGAGCGTCATGTCGCGCAAGAACGTGCGTGAAGTGTTGATCGCGGGTGCAGGTCCTGCGGGTCTCGGCGCGGCGCTGTTCTTGCGCGAGCGCGCCATCGACGTCCAGGTCGTCGATCCCGGCGAGCGGCCATCCGACGACGAGCTCGCGGTCGTCCTCCACCGCGACGTCGCGCAGATGCTCGCCGACGCCGGCGTCGCGTTCGAGCTCGAGCACGAGGCGCGCGCGATCGAGTCGATCTCGATCTTCGACGGCGCGCGCTGGGTCGGCGAGGCCGACCTCGCCGGCGCGTCGCCGTTCCGCGGCGTGCCGATCGCGGTGCCGCGCTGGCTGCTCTGCAAGAAGCTCGAGCTCGCGCTGCGCCGCCGCGGCGGCAAGGTCGCGTGGAACCATCGCCTCGCGCGCGTCGAGGTCGCGTCCGATCACGTGCGCGCCGAGATCGACGCGCTCGAGCTCGACGGCGCGGGCTACGCGTACGCCGTCACCGAGAAGATCGTCGCGCGCTCGAGCACGCGCCAGCCCGCGTACCTGGTCGCCGCCGACGGTCGCGAGTCGGTCGTGCGCACGCAGCTCGGCATCCCGATGCACGCGATCGCGGCGCCGGAGGTGACCGCCTCGTTCGAGGTCGAGCTCGATCGCGATCCCGGCACCGGCGCGCGCATCGTCACCGGCGACGCGATCGCCACGATCTGGCCGCTCGTCGGCCGCGCGCTGCGGATCACCTTCCATCTCCCGATCGACGCGCTCGCGTTCGACCTGCCCTCGCTCGCGCGCGCGCACCTGCCCGGCGCGCCGCTGCCGATCGTCCGCGTGCGCCGTCAGCAGATCGAGCGGCGCACCCCCGCGATCGCGGAGCGTCCGAGCTTCGGACCGGCCTGGCTGCTCGGCGACGCCGCGCGCACGCTGTCGTCGGCCGCGTCGCAGCCGGTCAACCAGGGCCTGCGCGACGCGCATCGCCTCGCGTCCGCGCTCGCCCAGGTGCTGCGCATCTACGACGACAGCGCGCCGCTCGCCGCGTACGCGATCGCGATCCAGCGCGCGACGCGCCGCGAGGTCGAGCACGCGCCCGCGTACCTCGCGCACGTGCCCGCGCGCGGCCCCGATCTCGACGAGATCGTGCGTCAGCTCGGCGGGCGCGACGGCGTGCGCTTGAAGAACGCGATGAACTGGGCCGCCCAGCCGCCCGGGAACGTCGGATCGTCGAGGCCGTAGCGATCGCAGACCTTGTCGCGCGGGTTGTACGCGGTGCCGAAGATCCAGTCCCACAGCGCGAGCTTGCTCGCGTAGTTCACGTGCATGTGCTCGGGGTGGTGATGCCAGCGATGCATCTCCGAGCCGTTGATCACGTACTGGAGCGGTCCGGTGCGCACGGCGATGTTGTGGTGCAGCCAGATCCCCCACGCGAGCGAGACCAGCCCCTTCAGCACGATCACCTCGACCGCGCCGCCGAGGAAGATGATCGCGCCGAACTCGATCGACTGGTTGACGAGGATCTCGAACGGGTGCGAGCGCAGGCCCGAGACGAAGTCGACGTCCTCGACGGAGTGACCGGCGACGTGGAAGCGCCAGAGGAAGGAGCTCCGGTGCATCAGCCGGTGGTACCAGTACATGAAGAGGTCGTGCGTGACGACGAAGAACACCAGCTGCACCGCGATCGGCCAGCTCGTGACCAGGTGCGCGCGCGAGAAGCCGAAGGACCGATCGACCGAGAGCAGGAAGATCGTGATCACGAACCCGACCGCGAAGCTCTGCGCGATCGCGTAGAAGACGAGGTCGTCCCAGAACCAGCGGCGCCGCAGGATCTTCTGCGGCCGATACGGATATCGGATCGACAAGACGATCACGACGACGCCGAACACCGTGATCGCGGCGAGCGCGATCGTCCCCAGCGTATGGATTCGCGACAGACCCAGCGTATCGAGCACAGACCCCGCCCTCCGAAGCCGTCCTGATCATCTCAGATATCTGAGGCCGGAACGCCAGGAAACCTGGACTTGCACCGTGAGATGCCATGGCGTGCCTCTTGCTGAGCCGTCGGCGCATGCCTCGCTTGGCTTATTCGCTCCTCGTGATCGCGGCCTGCGGTGGGGGCGCGCCGTCGCAGCCCGACGCCTTCGTCGACGGCGGCGCGATCCAGATGAACGACGTCTCGATCTTGTTCCCGTTGAACGGCGCGGCCTCGACGTATCTCGCGGCGTCCGACGCCGGCGCGCGCGGCGTGCTCTTGCCGCCCGCGCTCTACGACGCGGTCGGGCACCTCTCGGGCTCGACGGGATCACCGCCGCCCGGCGGCATCGCCGACGCGGTCTACGGCGATCTGCACGTCGTCGCGATCCGGATCGATCCGTGTTTCGGCAACGCCTGCGACGACCAGCTGCGGCTCGTCTTCCAAGAGGTGAAGGACGACGGCTCCGGCGGCGCGACGACCTTCGACTCCGGCCTGCACGCGTTCTATCGGATCTCGCGCGAGGACGTCGTGACGATCGCGCACGCGATCGGATCGCTGCGCGCGAGCAACTCGAGCGGCGAGCGCCTCGGCGGGCTCGCGCCGCACCCGATCCTCGTCACGCAGGGCATGAACGGCGCGTTCGCCGACGGGCTGCGCACGATCGTCTTGCGCTACGCGGGCGCGTCGAACCTCGTGCGCGTGACGAAGATGAGCGCGACGCAGGTCGGCTTCTCGTGGGAGTTCTCGGGCTTCGACGTCAGCGACGCCAACGCGCCGCACTTCACGCCGATGGTGATCCCGACGCTCGCCGGCGCGGAGGGCCAGAACTTCTTCCGCGGCTTCGCGAACGACACGATCGACGGCCAGTTCAACCCCGCCACGACGAGCGCCGATGATCTGACCGGGCTCGCCGACGAGACCCACGCGCAGAGCATGTCGCCGTCGGATCGCGCGAAGGCCTTCGCGGCGCTGGTGCGGATCGATCATCCCGCGCACGACTCGCCCGACACGATCGACTGCGCGAGCTGCCACCTCGCGACGCCGATCTCGAAGCTGGTCGCGCCGCGCTTCGGCCTCGACGAGGCGCACGCCGACGGCGTGTTCGAGGCCGACGGCGTGCACGTCCTGCCGTCGGAGCTCGGCGCGACGTTCGACCCGAGCGGGCCGTTCAACCTCCACGCGTTCAGCTACGTCGATCGGTCGCCGGCGATCAACCAGCGCACGGTCAACGAGACGGCGGCGGTGGTGGAGCTTCTCTCCGCGCCGTGATCCGCTCGTCGACCCGCTTCGCGATCGCGCGCGCGAACTTCGCGGCCGCGTCGGGGTGGCGCGCGAGGAACATCAGCGGCTCGAAGACCTCGAGCTCCATCAAGAGGAGCTCGCCGTCCTTGATCACGCCGTCGACGCGCGCGTAGACGGTGTCGCGGGGCGCCGCGCGCACGCACGCGCGCGCGCCTTCGATCCATTCGGGGCGCGGCTCGGCGTTCTCGTCGGTGCCGCCGTACTGGAACTGCACGCGATAGTCGCCCTCGGCGGGGAGCTTGCGGACCGCGTGGCTGTATTCGCCGTCGAAGAAGAGCAGCGCCAGCTCGCCCTCGTGGATCTCGGGCAGGAACGGTTGGATCATGAGCCCGCACTCCGCGAGGATCTCGGCGACCTGATCCCGGTAGCGCTCCGCGTCGTCGGCGCGGAAGCGATACGTGCGGTAGCCGCCGCCGGAGATCGTCGGCTTGACGACGACGTCGTCCCAGCCGCGCGCCTTCGCGAGCGCGCCGACGTCCGCGGTCTCGCCGCGCGCGATGACCTCGGTCGGGATCACGACGGCGCCCTTGGTCGCGAGCTCGCGCAGGTACGCCTTGTCGAAGTTCCAGTCGAGGATCGCGGCGTCGTTGCACATCAGCACGCCGCTCGCGATCCGCGCGTCGAGCCACGCGCGGAACTCGCCGATGCGCTTGAAGTAGTCCCACGGCGTGCGGATCACGATCGCGTCGAACGCGTTCCAGTCGATCGTCGCGTCGCTCCAGATCGCGGGGCGTGAGTCGATCCCGATCGCGTCGAGGGCCTTCACCAGGAAGAGGTCGTCCTCGTACAGGTTCGGGAGGGCTTCGCTCGTCACCAACGCTACGTTTCGTCGCATGCGGTTGGCGACAGTGCCATGATCGCCGCGTGCTCGCCGCTGCGATCGTCCTGGCCATCACCGCGGTCGCGCATTCTGTGCTGGGCGAGCTGCTAATCCTCGGCAAGATCGATCCGCGCGTCGGCTTCCCGCGCTTCCTCCGCAGCGACGTCCTCGCCGCGCAGACGATCCGCGCGACCTGGCACCTGCCCTCGATCCTCGGAGCCGCGATCGTCGCGATCCTCGTGCATGAACCCCGCGATCCGTTCGTGATCGACGCCGTCTTGGCGACGCTCGTCGCCTGCGCGGTCGTGATCGCGATCGCGACGCGGCTGCGCCACCCCGGTTGGCTCGCGTTCACGATCGCGAGCGTGCTCGTCTTCTTGGATCGCTAGTCGGGCGGCCCTGGGATCTCGCGATCGTCGATCAAGCCGTGCGTGCGCCATCCGTCGGTCAGCAGCCACGTCATCGGGAACTTCACCGGCAGCGCGGCGTAGCCCGGCGGCCACTCGAACGGTCGCGCGCGATGCTTCCAACCATCGAAGGAGACCGCGCTCGAGTACGGATCGACGCGCCACCGCTTCCCGGCGTCCTCGCGATGCTTGCGCCAGTTGTTGAGCACGTACGCGAACGCGTTGCGCGCCTGGCGCGGCGTCTCGATGTAGCTCGCGTGATAGCGGTCGGCGAACACGCGTCCCTTTCGGCCGCACGCGCGATTCAAGCGGCGCGCGAACGAGATCTCGAACGCGCGCACGCCGCGTGAAAGCTCGCGCTCGTCGTCGGCCTCGACGAGGAGGTGCACGTGGTTCGCCTGGATGCTCACGTGCACGACGCGGAAGCCTTCGCGCGCGATCATCTTGATCAAGGCCCACGACGCGCACTGGTACGCGCGCCGCTTGCGCAACCGCTCGACGTCGCGCGCGACGCGGACGGTGACGTGCACCGGGTGATGCCGCGAGAGCCGCGGCCTCGCGGTGTGCGGCATGCCGGCCTTGACGCCGTTCGCCGGCTTGCGTCCCGCGCCGGCGCGGCGTCCGCCGTGCATTCGCTTCGCGCGCTCGCGAACGCGCGGGAACTTGATCGCAAGCTGCGGCGCGCCACCCCGGCTCTCCATGATTCGGCTTATATATTTTCGTCTCGCCACGCGCAAGTCGATGCAGTCACTGTTTCGGGTTCCCGAGCGCGAGGCGTCGGCGCGGGCGCCCACCTTCGTGCGATCACGAGACTCCGCGCCGCCGCCCCTTTCAGATTTTTCGGTTTTCGGGCGCGACCGATCGAGATCAGTCGGTTGCGAGGGCGCCGCGGACGATCGCGCGGGCGTAGGGGCCGGGCGCGGTCGCGACGAAGCGCGCGAAGTCGACCGGCGCGGCGTGATCGGCGGAGTCGCTGATCACGCGGATGACGGCGAAGGGAGTCTCGTGCTCGAACGCGACCTGCGCGACGGCGGCGCCTTCCATCTCGACGGCGAGGAGCTCGGGGAGGCGCGCGCGCAGCTCGGCGGTGTCGGCGGCGGACGCGAAGAACTTGTCGCCGCTGGCGACCAACCCGCGATGGACGCGCGGGTGATCGATGCCGAGCTTGGCGGCGTCGGGGCCGAGCAGCTCGGCGGCGCGCGGCGTGAGCGCCTCGGCGGCGGCGCACGCGCGCGCGGTGAGCTCGCCGTCGGCTTCGAAGATGCTCGTCTTCAACAGCGGCACCTCGTAGCGCGGGAAGATCGGCGACGCGTCGAGATCGTGCTGGATCAGCTTCTCGGCGATCACGACATCGCCGACGCGCACCTCGGTCGACACGCCGCCCGCGACGCCGGTGAACACGATCGCGTCGCAGTCGAAGCGATCGATCAGCATCGTCGCGGTCACCGCCGCCGCGACCTTGCCCATCCGCGACGACACCAGCACCGCGTCGCGCCCGAACAGCGTCCCGACATGGAACCGCCGCCCGCCGGCCTCGACGACGTCCTTCAGCGCGAGGTCGCCCAACACCGCCGCCAGCTCCTCGGGCATCGCGCTCATCACGCCGAACCGCATGCCCCAGCGTACCGCGCTATGCTGGACCGGTGAGCGAACCGACCGACGATCCCGCGCATCCGCGCGGAGGGAAGCGCGCGTACCTGGTCGCCGTGATCATCTTGATCGCGATCTCGGTGATGGTGTTGGGCGCGATGTGGATGGACCCGCGCTGACCGCGATCAGCCCGCGTGGCGCACGTCGACCGAGCCGATCACGGCCTTCACGCGATCGGCGAGGTCCTCGAACTCGGACAGCTGCGAGGCGTCGTGGAGCTTGCGCGCGAAGTTCATGATGCGGACGAGGTACGAGAAGAGG
>DATJIA010000297.1:0-7080 GCA_035493675.1 Kofleriaceae bacterium
TGATCGCGAGCTCGAAGAAGAAGTCGTCAGCGCCGGGCGATCGCGACGCGAAGTAGGTCGGCCTCGAGCGCCTGCCCTTCCTCGCGCGGCGACACCGCGCTGCGCGGGTGCGGCGAGTGCTTCGGCGACCAGCGCGCCTCCGGAGACACGAACGACAGCGCCCACGCGCGACGCGTCTTGTCGCTCGCGTTCGCCGGCGAGCGATGCCACAGGTACACGTGGTGCGCGATCGCGCAGCCCGCGCCGGTCGGCGCCGGCGTGCCGCCCTCGTCGGGCGCGACCTCGATCGGCGGCAGCCCGGCACGCGGATCGTCGTCGCCCATGAGGCCCCACGCGGCGCGGCGCTCGCCGAGCGCGTGGGTGCCGAGCACGTAATAGAGACAGCCGTTCGCCTCGGTGACGTCGTCGAGCGCGATCCAGAGCGTCATGCCGTCGGCGCGATCGAGCGGCAGGTACGAGAAGTCTTGGTGCCACGACATGTCGTCGCCGCCGGGCGGCTTGATCAGGATGTGCTCGTGGAAGAGCACGAGCTCGTCGATCCCGAGCGCGCGGCACGCGGCGGCGCCGACGACCGGCACGAGCGCCGCGAGCGCGGGCGACAGCCGCCAGCCGTCGTGGATGATCGTCGCGTACGGGCCCTGTACGCCCTGCGCGCGGATCTCCTCGATCGCGCCGCGCACGATCGCGAGCTGCGCGTCGTCGAGGACGCGGCCCAGCGACGCCGCGCCGCCGTGCGCGAACGCGTCCGCCGGGTCGGCGTGCGCGAGGCCGAGAGCGGGCCACGACGTCATGACGATTCATCATATGATGATCTCGTGCGGGTCGTGGTCAGTCAGTACGAGGGCATCGAGGCGACGCCCGTGCTGCCGCTCGCGGCCGGCTGCTTGGTCGCGACCGCGCGCCGCGACGTCCCCGAGCACGACTACGCGATCGCGATCGAGCGCGCGCCGATCGATCGCGCGGTCCGCGAGCTGCGCGCGCCGGAGATTCTCGGCGTGTCGCTCTATCCGTGGAACGCGGCCTACTCGCTCGCGGTCGCGGCCGCCGCGAAGGCCGCGAACCCGCACACGCTGATCGTCGCCGGCGGGCCCTCGGTCCCGCGCCGTCCCGAGCGCGCGCAGCGCTTCCTCGACGCGCATCCGTACCTCGACGTGCTGGTCTTCGCCGAGGGCGAGCTGACCTTCCGCGAGATCCTACGCGGCACGCCGCTCGACACGATCCCCGGCCTCGCCACCCGCCGCGCGTTCAACGCGCCCGGGCGCGTGCTCGACTTCACCGACACCGCGTCGCCGTTCCTCGACGGCACCTTCGACGAGCTCTACGCGCGCCACCGCGATCGCTTCACGATGGTGATCTGCGAGACCAACCGCGGCTGCCCGTTCTCCTGCACGTTCTGCGACTGGTCGCTGACCAAGAAGATCGTCGAGTTCCCGCTCGCGCGCGTGCACGCCGAGCTCGAGTGGGTCGCGGCGCGCGGCTTCCAGCACGTGATGCTCGCCGACGCCAACTTCGGCATCCGCCCGCGCGACACCGCGCTCGCCCGCCACCTCGTCGAGCTGCGCGCGCGCACCGGCGCGCCGACGTCGTTCTACTGGTACCTGACCAAGAACGATCACGCGAAGAACCTCGAGACGATCGAGATCCTGCAGGCGGGCGGCATCGGCACCTGGGTCGGCCTCGCCGTGCAGGACTTCGACGACGGCGTGCTCGAGGCCGTCAAGCGCGACAACATCCAGACCGGCGAGTCGATGAAGCTCCGCGCGATCTGCGGCGAGCGCGGCATCCCGACCTTCAACGAATTGATCCTCGGGCTGCCCGGCCAGACCTACGCGTCGTTCACGCAGACGATCGCGACCGCGATGCCGGCGCTGCCTCGTCATGACTTCGTGCTGTTCTTGTGCCGACTGATCGACAACAGCGAGCTCGGCGATCCCGCGTCGCGCGCGGAGTTCGCGCTCGAGACGCGGCGCTGTCAGTGGAAGAGCGCCGCGAAGGACTGGGACCCGATCGTCGACGAGTTCCAGGAGGTCGTCGTCGGGCACCGCGACATGCCGACCGCCGACTGGCGGCGCGCGTATCGCTTCGCGTTCCTCGCGGCGGCGTTCTACAACCTGCGCGCGCTGCGCGTCGTGCTCGCGCATGTCCCCGACGTGCGCGAGTACCTCGAGACGATCGTCGCAGCGATCGATCGCGCGCCGGCGGGCTCGTGCCTCGCCGAGCTCTCGGCGATCCTCGATCGCTACGTCTCGTCTCTGCTCGACGGCGGCCCCTTCGTGCTGACCTCGCCCGACGCCGACGGCCCGCTCCTCGTCGACGAAGCGCTGATGGCGCGCGCGCTGCGCCGCTACGACGACTTCCTGTCCGAGGTGCTCGCAGTCTCGCCGCCCGAGCTCGCCGAGGCGTTCCGCGAGCAGTCGCTGGTCACGCCGCGCTGGGGCGCCGTCGCGCCGGTCACGGCGACGATCCGCGGCGAGCGCGTGACGTTCACGCCGCCGTCGTACGCATCCGTGTCGACCTTCGCGGCGTTCGCGGCGATCCACCTCGGCTGCATCCGCGCGCGCCTCGACATCGGCGTCGTCACGCGGGCGGCGCCTCGACGGCAAACTCTCGTCGTCCTCCCGACCAGCGGTTGACGCGCGCGCTCGCCGCCCTCATATTGACCCCTCGGTTCTCTGACATGGGGGCGTAACGGTTTCGACGGGGATGGAGAGGTTCGAGCTGCGTGTCGTGGCGCCCGAGGCCACGTAAAAACGGGCAACCATGCAACTGCGAATGATAACGCCGTTGCTCTCGCGGCCTGATTAAACCCAGGTAGCGACGGCGTCCTGAGCTTCCGCCTGGAGCCCAGGAACGCCGACACAATCAGGCTGGTCCTTCCGACTCGCTGACGCAGGAGGGACGAGACTTAGTCAGCTCGTCGCGCCGGTAGACCGCTGGTCGCCGACCGGCGCGACTAAATCAAACGGCCAGATAGACATGTAGATGCTCGTTCCAAACTGTTTTCGGACGCGGGTTCGACTCCCGCCGCCTCCACTTCGCTCGCTTCGCTCGCTCGTGGCGGCACGCCGCCGCTTCGCGGCGGCTGCGTGCTCGCTTCGCTCGCCCGCGGCGGGCGTCGCGTCGCTCGTTCGGGATCGCTGCGCGATCCCTCGCTCGCGGCGTCGACTCCCTAAAGATCGATGGGGGTGTCGATTCGGGTGCGGCTCGTTCGTCGTCCGGACATGATGAAGAATGTCCTCCTGTCATCCATCCTGGTCGGCGCGTGCGCGTCGTCGGCGGCGGCGCCCGTGAAGGAGTCGGCGGCGCGGCTGCGCAGCGGGTATGCCGACGTCAACGGGCTGCACTACTACTACGAGATCGAAGGTACGGGCGAGCCGGTGCTGCTGCTGCACGGCGGGCTCGGTAACGCGAGCACGTTCGCGCCGGCGCGTGCGGCGCTCGTGAAGCAGCACCAGGTGATCGCGGTCGACTTGCAAGGGCACGGGCGCACGCCGCTCGGCACGCGCAAGATCCGGTTGCCGGACATCGGCGACGACATGGCCGCGCTGCTCGACACGCTCGGCTACCAGAAGGTCGACGTCGTCGGCTATTCGTTCGGCGGCGGCATCGCGTTCCGACTCGCCGTGCAGCACCCGGAGCACGTGCGCCGGCTCGTGGTGGTCTCGGCGCCCTTGTCGCAAGACGGCTTCTATCCGGAGATGTTGCCGCAGCAGGCGCAGGTCGGCGCGGCGATGGCGCCCGCGATGAAGGACACGCCGATGTACAAGGCGTACGCCGCGGTCGCGCCCGATCCGACCGAGTTCCCGAAACTGCTCGATGCGATGGGCGAGGTGATGCGCACGCCGTACGACTGGCGCGACGACGCCAAGTCGCTCCACATGCCGGTCCTCTTGGTCTACGGCGACAGCGACATGATCCGCCTCGATCACGCGGTCGAGGTCTACAAGCTCCTCGGCGGCGGCTTGCGCGACGCGGGCTGGCAGCGCGAGCACATGTCGCAGAACCGCCTCGCGATCCTGCCCGGCGTCACGCACTACGACATGGCCGAGGCGCCCGCGCTCGCGACCACCGTCCTGGGCTTCCTCGACGCGCGTTGATACCATCGGGGCATGGGGGAGTCGGCGTGGGATCGCGCGGACGACTTCAGCGATCCTCGGCTCGAATGGAAGCTGCGCGCGATCGCGGTGCCGGCCGCGTTCGCGCTCGCGCTCGCGTTCCACGCGTCGCCGCTCGGGCACCAGATCCAGCGCATCTGGTTGAGCATGATCGTGCACGAGAGCGGGCACGCGACCGCCGCGCTCTTGTCCGGGTTCAAGGCGGTGCCGACCTTGTGGAAGACGATCCTCTCGGCGGAGCGCGCCTGGTACGTGACGGCCTTGGTCGCCGGGCTCGATCTCGCGCTGATCGTGCGTTGGTGGCAGGCGGACAAGCGGATCTGGGCGGGCGTCGCCGCGGCCGTGCTCGTCGTGCAGGCGTGGTGGACGTTCGGCTTGTCGGTCGACGAGGCCCACGCGCTCGTCACCTTCGCCGGCGACGGCGGCGGCATGGTGCTCGGCAGCGTGCTCGTCTGCACGTTCTTCGCGGGCCGAGACACCCAGCTGTACCGCGGCATGCTGCGATGGGGCTTCCTCGCGATCGGCGCCGCCGCGTTCGTCGACACCTTCGCGACGTGGTGGACGGCGCAGGATGCCCCGAGCGTGATCCCGTTCGGCGAGATCGAAGGCGTCGGCCTGTCGGATCCGTCGAAGCTGCGCGCGCTGCACGGCTGGTCGACCGCGGATCTCGTCGATCGCTACGTGCTCCTCGGCGAGGCGTGCCTGGTCGTGCTCGTCGTGGTGTGGGCCTGGCAGACCCGCGCCGCCGTCGTTCGTGCGAAGCTCTCGGCATGAAGCTCCGGGGGATCGCGGCCGCGATGGCCGCAGGTGTGCTCGCGTGCGGTGGTGGCCACCGCTTCCAGTATCCGACCGCGTCGTCGCCGCTCAGGCTCGATCGCGTCGTGCTCTATCGGAACGGCGTCGGCTACTTCGAGCGCACGGGCTCCGTCGACGGCGACGTGCTCACGCTCAAGGTCAGGAAGGATCAGGTCAACGACCTGCTCAAGAGCCTGACGATCGTCGAGCGCGACAGCGGCCACGCGGTGAGCGTGTCGATGCCGCTCGATCCGCAGACGTGGGCGAACGCCGCGCTCGCGACCTTGCGGCCGGGGCAAGGCAGCCTCGCGCAGGTGCTCGACTCGCTGCGCGGCTCGACGGTGACCTTGACCACCGACGACGGCGTGATCACGGGCCGCGTCGCGATGGTCGAGCAGCTGATCGACGCGCCGCCGCCCGACAAGGACGATCCGACGCCGAAGATCGATCATCGCGTGTCGCTGCTCGACGGCGACGAGCTGCACGTCGTGCGCCTGTCGAAGGTGAAGGCGATGCGCCTGGAAGACGGCGACCTCGCGATGCAGTTCAACCGCACGCTCGACGCGAGCGCGGGCGAAGGCATGTACCAGCAGGTGTCGGTGTCGATCCGGTTGGCGGGCGCGAGCTCGCACAACCTGCTGGTCAGCTACGTCGTCGCGGCGCCGATGTGGAAGCCGACCTACCGCGTCGTGCTCGCGCCCGACGGCAAGGGCAAGGCGCTCCTGCAGGCGTGGGCCGTCGTCGACAACACGAGCGGCGAGGAGTGGCGCGACGTCAAGCTCGCGCTGACCTCGGGCGCGCCGATCGCGTTCCGCTACGATCTGCACACGCCGCGCGAGATCCAGCGCCCCGATCTCACCGACCTCGGCGTGCAGCAGCAGGCGCAGGCGATGATGGGCGAGGCGACGTACACGCCGCCGCCTCCTCCGCCGCCGGTCGCGATGCCGTCGCCCGCGACGGGCGCGGCGCCGTCGCCGCCGAAAACGCGCGCGCCGGGCCGACCGTCGCCGGGCGGCGGCGGCGGCGCGGGCCACGCCGGTGCGGCGTCGAAGAGCGCCGACATGGGAGGCTACGACGACGAGTACAACGGCCCGGTCGCCGAGGAGCAGCCGGCGCCCTCGATCGACTACGAGTCGCTGCAGCGCTCGACGATGGCGCAAGCGAAGCCGGCGACCGCGTCGGGCCAGACCCGCTTCGAGATCGACTCGCGCGTCACGGTGCCCGAAGGCACGTCGACGATGGTCGCGATCGTGAACGCCGACGTCGAGGGCGAGGAGACCTTCCTCTACCGCCCCGGCATCGGCGGCGGCCCCGGCTACGAGCAGAACCCGTACCGCGTCGTCCGCTTCAAGAACACGACGCCGTTCGTGCTCGAGCCCGGCCCGATCGGGATCTACTCGGGCGGCAGCTTCGTCGGCGAGGGCATCTCCGAGGGCATCGGCGCCGCGACCAGCGCGACCGTGCCGTTCTCCGTCGAGACCGCGATCACCGTGCAGACGCAGAGCGGCTTCGACTCCGACGAGATGCACCTGGTGAAGATGTCGCGCGGCGTGCTCGAGGTGGAGCAGTTCTCGCGCCGCACGACGACCTACCTCGCGCGATCGCAGACGATGGATCAGGGCTTCACGGTGCTCGTCCGCCACCAGAAGGCCGGCGGCAACTTCGAGCTCGCGAATCGCCCCGACGGCACCGAGGATCTCCCCGACGGGTACCTGATCCGGCTGCCGATCGAGAAGGGCAAGCACGAGGGCACGCTCAAGGTCGTCGAGCAGACGCCGTCGCGCATGCAGATCACGATCTGGGACGCGCCCGCGATCGATCTGCTCGAGAAGCTGGTCGTCGACGCGCAGCTCGGCGAGGACACCAAGAAGAAGCTGCGGCCGATCATCGACAAGCGGCGCGCGGTCGGGAAGCTGATGGAGCAGATCGAGTCGCTGACCGCGCAGCGGACCAAGCTCGATCAGCGCAGCCAGGAGCTGCGCCAGAACCTCGAGGCGATCGCGAAGAACCCGAAGGCGGGCGAGCAGCGCGCGAAGTGGACCAAGCAGCTCGACGACTTCACGCAGCAGGGCAACAAGCTCGGCGCGCAGCTCGCGGATCTCGAGGCGAAGCTCCTCGATCAGCGCACCGAGCTCGAGAACGCCGTCGAGGAGCTCGACATCACGATGCC
>DATJIA010000298.1:0-12112 GCA_035493675.1 Kofleriaceae bacterium
TTGCGGACCGCGCCGCGCTTGGTGCGCGGGCGTAGATCGATCTCGAGCTGACCCTTGCGCCGCTGGTTCCACGTCGACTTCTGCCGCCGCCGCCGCTTCGTCATACTTCGGGCAGTTTATATGAGAAGGGCGGATACGCTACCCGATCGGCGTGGCATTTGGTGGCATGCGGCTCACGATCCTCAGTTGTGCCCGCTCGCAGGCGGCGCACGAGTGAGCGGGGCGCGCCGTCGGGTTGATTTCCCGAGCGCCGACGTCGGTGCGGCCGCCGACCTTCGAGCGATCACGAGGCTCCGCGCCGCCGGCCTTTTGAGATTTTCGGGTTGAAGGGTCGAGGAACGCCCTCAGGGCAGAGCGGCGCGAGCGCCGCGCACGGTCCTTCTTCGTTTGCCGCGGCCGGCGCGCGGTCGTGCGATCGCCGGGCTCCGCGCCGGCGCAGCGGGCAACCGCGCGCTTCAACGTGAACGCGGTCTAGTACTTCAGCTTGCGCGCGGCCGGCGGCGCGACGCGCGTCATCGCGGAGGCGATCTTGGTGCCGCGCATCGGCGTCTTGGTGCGGCGGCGATTCGACTGCCGCAGCTCGGCGACGATCCGCTCGCCGCGCGGCGTGAGCTGGTGCGGCCGCACGCGCTCGTTGCCGTCGGGCGCGGCGAACGCGGTGACGAGCCCGGCCTCGCGGAGCGCGGCGAGCGCGCGGCTCGCGTTCGACTTGTCCTTGCCGAGCTGCGCCGCGATCGCGGTCGGCGTCTGGAACCCGTTCGCCAGCGCCGCGAGCACCTCGGCGTAGGTCGTGTTGCGCGCGAGCGCGACCATCTCGGTGTCCTCGGACTCCGCCGCGAGCACGGCCTGGAACGACGCGAGCACGTCGGTCGCCGCCGCCGCGTAGCCCGCCTCGTAACTCGTCCCCGCGCCGGTGCGCGCGACCCGCGCGAGCGCGCGCAGCGCGAGCGACAGCTTGTCGAGACGTCGCTTCGTCATCTCGACGCCGAGCGCGCCGCCGAGCGCACGCAGGAGCCGCGCGTCGTGCGGCGATCGCTCGATCTCGGTGAGCAGCTCGTCGAGGGTCATGGGGGACCTCGTGTTGGTCTACTCCCGTTGTAGGCCCTCCGCAACGATTGCGCAACGGTTGTTACGATTGCCTGAGCCGATGTTCAGTCGTCGCCGGTCGTCTCGTCGTCTGTGCGCTTCCCATCCGAGAGGCGGAAGACGAGCGACTGCGGGGGCTTGGCGTCCGCGCGCCGGACGACCGTGACCGTCTCCGAACGCGTCGGGCGCGCGACGACCACGACCGACGCCTTGTCCTCGTCGCCCGGATCCGCCTGGTTCGCGAGCACGATCGCGGACTGGGTCGCGCCGACCAAGCCTTGGATGTCGAGCTCGAACGCGGTCGTCTTCCCCGACCACGCGGGCACCAGCACGAGCCCCGGCCGCAGCGCCGCGAGCACGTCGCGCGTGAAGCGCGACAGCAGATCCTTGCAGACGAGCAGCGTGTACGACCACGCCGCGCGGCCGCGCTCGTCGGAGGCGACGTGCAGCGACACGCGCGCGGGATGGGTCGCGATCGCTTCTTCGCCGGCGACCGCGCCCGAGAACGGGTTGAACTTCGCGTGCGTGACCTCGGCGCCGCCGCGCAGGATCATCGTCGCGACGTTGCGCGGCGCGCCGCCGTCGTGGGTGTGCACGCTGCCCGCGGCGACGACGTCGAACGGCCAGCCGCGCGCGGCGAGGAACGCGCGCACGGTGTCGAGCCCGCGCTCGTCGAGGCACAGCTCGGGCAAGACCGCGATCGAGGCGCGCCGCATCGCCGCTTCGTCGAGCAGCGCGCACGCGCGCGCGGCGACGCCGGCCGGATCGCGCGGCCTCACGCCGAAGAACGACCGCACGTGCGCGCCCGGCACGTCGTCCCAGGTCAGCTCCGCCGTCGGCGAGGCGATCGGGAGGATCACCGCGACGCGCGCGTCCGCCGACGGCGCGGCGAGCTCGTGCACGTGCGCGAAGCTCACCTCCATCTCGAGCCCGCCCGAATCGGGCGCGAGCGCGAGCCGCGCGGTGCGATCGACGTCGTCGTCGCCGCGCGCGCTCGGGTGCGTGATCAGCTCCTTGCCGAACACGCGGACGAGATCGGGCGCGAGCGGCGGGTACGGATCGCCGGGCGCGAGCAGCCAGCGCGCCCGCCGGCGGAACAGCTCCGCGAAGAGATGACCGCAGACGTCGTCGAGCGCGTCGGCGGCGAGCCGCGCGACCGTCGCGTGCGCGGCCTCGTGATCGCCGTCGACCAGCTGGTGCGCGCGCGTCCACACGTGAGCGATCGCCCGGTGCAGATCGTCGCGCGACACGATCGCGGTCTCGGCAAGATCGGCGAGCTCCTGCGCGAGCACGCGGCGCTCGGCGTGCAGCACGCGATCGAGCCGCGCCGAGCGCGCGCGGCGGAGCGCGTTCGCGTGATGACGGCAGTGCCGCAGGAAGCGGCCCGCGACGACGTCGGCGTCATCGATCGGATCGAAGCCGAGCGCTTCGATCCACGCTGCGAGGTCTCCGCTCACGAGGGGCGACGGTTATAGATCCGAACCCTGATCGGATGTGCAGCGTTGCGCCACTCCGGACATCATTTCGCGGCGTCGCACTTCACCGGCCGCTTGCCGGGGAAATCCAAGCGCGGCTTCTTCGGGTCGAAGAAGTCCTTGGCACTGATCGAGCCGCCGCGCTTCTTCAGCTCCGCCGCCATCGCGTCGCGGATGATCACGTCGGTCAGATCGACCGCGCCGTCCGGCAGCGCGAGGCGTCCGATCGCGCCGTCGCCGCCCGACGCGAGGAAGTCGTTGGTCGCGACGACCAGCGATCGATCGTCCTCGATCGGCTTGCCCTTGTGATCGAAGAGCGCGACCTCGAGCACGCCCTTCTTGCACGTCGCCTTCACGGTGACGCCCGCGATCGCGAGGATGCCGCTCGAGGTGTGCAGGTTGCCCGCGATCAGCTTGCGCAGGTGCTTGCCCTGCATGCCGACGATCGCGAAGTGGTTGTCGAACGGCATCGCGGTGAAGAGCGCGCCGTAGGTCAGCGGCCCCTGCGGGAGATCCGCGCGCAGGCCGCCGCCGTTGGTGATCGCGACGTCGGCGTCCTTGCGGATCGACAGCATGAGATCGGTGAAGAGATCGCCCTCGGCCGACTCCTCGTCGTAGCGCGCCGGGAACGCGCTCGCGAGCTCGACGCCGATCAGCTCGTCGCGCCGCGCCTTCGCCTTCTCCATCGCGGGCGCGATCGCCTCCGCGATCGCCTGCGACGACACGACCGGCTTGCCTTCGTACTCGCCGGGCGCGCACTCGTCGATCGGCACCGGGTTACCGTCCTTCCCGATCGCGCACATGTCCTTCGGCGGATAGATCTTCGCGCCGGTCACGATGCCGCTCGCGCTCACGCGCAGGTCGACGCGCCCGAACGCGCGGCCCGCGTTGTACGACTCGATCACCGGGATGCCGTTGATCCGCTGCGCCATGCCCTGGTGGGTGTGCGCGGCGACGATCACGTCGACGAGCCCGTGCGGGATCGCGGGCACGACCTTCATGATCTCCTCGTCGGGATCGCACGACGAGGTGTCGTTGGGATCGTCGAGCTTGGTGCACTTGCCGCCGAGGTGCGCCGCGACGATCACGATCTGCGCGCCCTTCGCGCGCAACGCCTTCGCCTCGTCGATGATCGTCTGCGCCGGCGGCGCGACCGCGAGGCCCTTGAAGTTGACCGGCATCGTCGTGAACGGCGTCGACTCGGTCGTCACGCCGACGATCCCGATCTTCACGCCCGCCTTCTCGACGATGATCGAGGCCGGCATGTTCTTCCACTTGATGCGCGCGCCGCTCGCCGCGTCGAGCAGGTTGGCCGCGAGCAGCGGGAAGTGCGCCTGCGCCGCGCGCTCCTTGAGCGCGCCGCGCGGATCGTCGTCGTCGGCCTTCGGCGTGTCGGACGGACCCGCCGGGCCGAAGTCGAACTCGTGGTTGCCGACCGCGGCGGCGTCGTAGGCCATCGCGTTGAAGGCGTCGATCACGGGCGCGCCCTCGGTGAGGTTCGACGCGAGCGTGCCCTGGAACAGATCGCCCGCGTCGACGAGCACGACCGCGCCGCCGTCGGCCGCGCGCGCAGCGCGGATGTTTTCGACGAAGCCGGCGAGCATCGGCAGGCGATCGAGCGCACCGTGGGTGTCGCTGGTGCCGATCACGGTGATCGTGACGGCGCCGCGCGCGGGCTGCTTCGGGTGTGGTGGTCGGGCCGCGTCGTGCGGGCACGCGATCAGTGCCAGCGCGGCGACGGCCGCGAGATTGCGAGACATCCAGGGAATCTATCGCAAGCGTGAAGAATGTAGCGAAGGGTCGTCGAGATGCGGGCACTAGGGGCTGAGCGCTCGCAACCCATTCGCTTTGCGGAGGCAATGATGAGGAATTGGAGATGGCTGTTGCCGTTGGCCGTGGCCGGCTGTACGAGCGGCAGCTCGACGCAAGTGCTCGAAGGCAAGCTCTCGGGCAGCGCCGCGGTCGTGCGCGCCGTGAGCGGCAGTGATGTGATCGCCGCGACCGAGGTCGCGAGCGACGGCACCTGGACCCTCGCGCTGCCCAAGGGCGGCGCCTATCGACTCGAGGTCTTGAGCGCGGGCGGCACCGTGCACCACATCGTCGCGCGCAAGAGCGGCGGCGCGAACGCGCTCGAGTTCAAGGTGTGCGAGCCGCAGGACCCGTTCGACATGGGCGGCGTCGGCGACACCAAGAGCGGGTGCGGCTGCGATCCGATGACGGATCCAAACTGCCAGCCGCCGCCGCCGCCGCCTGCCTGTGATCCGAGCACCGATCCGACCTGCAAGTGCGACGCGAACGGCAACTGCTGGCCCGGCGGCACGTGCACCGATCCCAACGATCCGAACTGCATGCCGCCGCCGCCGCCGTGCGATCCCTCGACGGATCCCGACTGCGTGCCGCCCCCGCCGAAGTGCGATCCGTCGACGGATCCGACCTGCGTGTGCGACGCGAACGGCGTGTGCTGGCCCGGCGGCACGTGCACCGATCCAAACGATCCGAACTGCATGCCGCCGCCGCCGCCGCCGTGCGATCCGGCGAACGATCCCGACTGCAAGTGCGATCCGATGACGGATCCGAGCTGCGTGCCTCCGCCGCCGTGCGATCCGATGACGGATCCCGACTGCATGCCGCCGCCGAGCTGCGATCCGACGACGGATCCGAACTGCAAGTGTGATCCGAACGGCAACTGCTACCCGCCACCGCCAGAGTGCACGGATCCGAACGATCCGGCCTGCATGCCGCCGCCGCCGTGCGATCCGAACAGCGATCCGAATTGCAAGGATCCGTGCATGATCGATCCGATGTCGTGCGGCTGCGCCATGGACGATCCGAACTGCTGGCCCGGCCCGCAGCCGCCGCCGTGCGACGCCAACGGCGTGTGCGATCCCGACGGCACGTGGGCGCCCGACAACGTCCCGGGTGACTTCGGCTGCAAGGACGGTGGCTGACGCGTGAGAGGCGGCGTCTTCGTCCTCGTCGTGCTGTTGTCCGGTTCCCGGACGATGGGCGAGCCTTGCGCGCCGAGCGCGCGGCTCGACGGGGATGACGACGTCGCGGCGCGCGTCGCGGTCGAGCTGACCAAGCTCGGCGTCGAGGTCGCGAGCACCGCCGTCGCCGCGCCAGGGTGCCCCTCCCTCCGCGCGGCGGTGACTCGCGATGCCTCCGGCGCGGTCGCGGTGACGATCCGCGACCGCGCCGATCGCATCGAAGGGCGCGTCGTCGGTGACGAGGCGCTGGCGGCGGTGTGGATCGATTCTTGGCTTAGAGATGATGTGGCGGCGCCGGTGTGGGCGCCTCGCATCGTTCCCGCGGCGCCGCCGTCGTCGATCGAGCCGCGCGTCGTCGACGAGCCGGTTGAAATTCCCGCGCCGATTCCAAGCGACCCGCTCGCGATCGACGCGGGATACGAGGCCGGTTGGTTCGACGACAGCACCAGCTCGAGCGGCCTGTCGGTCGGCGCGTGCGCGCGGCTCGGATGGATCTGCGCCGGCGCGCGCGTGCGCGCGGCCTGGCAGCCGGTGCTCCTGTCTCCCGACGGCCTGAGCGGCGCGGCGCGATCGGATCTGGCCGTGCTCGCGACCGCGACGACCTCGTTCGAGGTCGGCCGCATGCGCGTCGCGCCGGAGCTCGGCGTCGGGTTCGGGCGCTTCACGACCTCGCGGCTGGTCGGCTGCAAGATGCAGTGCGATCCGAACACGGATCCCACGCAGTGCACGATGCCGGCGCCGCCGGCGTGCACGCCGAACGATCCGACGCAGCTCGTCGGCGACGGCTTCCGCGCCGACACGTACACGCCTCGCGTCGCCGCGTCGGTGCGCGTCGCGCTGCCGATCTTCGATCACGTGTGGCTCGAGGGCACCGCGGCCGGTCAGGTCGCGCCCGGATCGCACGGGCCGTTCGAGGGCATGACCGACGCGAACGGCAACACGACGCCGACGACCCCGGGCGAGCCGAGCGCGGCGCTGGTGCTCGGCATCGGCGTGCGCGTGGGGGAGCCGTGAGCGCGGCGCCGTCCCGCGGGCGGGTCGTGCCGCTGCGCCGCCTCGACGAGCGGCGCGCCGCGGTCAGCGACATCTCCGACGAGGCGCTGCTCGCGGCGTGCGGCGTCGGCGACACCGCGGCGCTCGGCGCGCTGTTCGATCGCCACCACGAGGCGGTGTCTCGCTTGGTCTCGCGGTTGCTCTCGGCGGAGCCGAGCGCGATCGACGATCTCGTACAGACCACGTTCCTCGAGGCGTGGCGCGCGGCGAAGACGTTCCGCGGCGCGGGCAGCGTGCGCAGCTGGATCTACGGGATCGCGGCGAACGCCGTGCGCCATCACGTGCGGAGCGCGGTGCGGCGGCGCGGCGCGATCGCGTCGTTGCCGGAGCCGCCGCCGTCGCGCGGTCCCGACGACGCCGCGGCGCGCGCGCAGTTGGTGAGCCGCTTGGCGGCGGCGATGGACGCCTTGCCGCACGATCTGCGCGCGGCGTTCGTGCTGTGCGACTTGGAAGAGGTGCCGGGGGTCGAAGCGGCGCGCGCGTTGGGCGTGCGCGCAGGCACGCTCTGGCGACGATTGCACGAGGCGCGGCGCGCGTTGCGCGCGGCGCTCGACGGAGGTGCGCGATGAGCGCGATGCGCGATGTCGATGACGCTCTCGTGGAGCTCGCGCGCGAGCTGCCGATCGCGCGCCCGGATGCGGAGCGGCGCGAGACGATGCGCGCGGGGTTGCTCGCGCAGGCGGAGCTCGCGGCGCCGAGGAGGTCGGCGCGCGGCCGCTGGATCGCGATCGGCGGCGTCGCGCTGGCGGCCGCCGCGGCGGTCGCGTTCTTCGCGTCGCGCGGATCTTCGCCGGTCTCGCCCGCTGCGATCGATGCGCCCGCGCCGCGCGCGGAGGTGATCGCGATCGGCGCGAGCGACTACGATCATGTGGCGGAGACCTCGGCGGCCGGCACGTCCGACGTCGTGCGCCTGCGCGACGGGCGCCTGCGCGTGAACGCGCCCTTGCCGTTGCGCGTCGACATCGGCGACGCCGAGGTCGACGGCGAGCGCGGCGGCGCGTACGAGATCGCCGTCGAGCACGGCGCGATCCGCGAGGTCGCGGTCGAGCGCGGGCATGCGCAGATCAAGGTGAAGGGCGCGAAGACGATCTTCTTGTCGTCGGGCGAGACGTGGAAGCCGACGATCCAGACCGCCACGTTCGATCCGCCCGCGCGTCCGCCGGTCATCGCTCCCCCTCCCGCTCCCATCGCACCGCGCACACCAGCGCATCATTCGATCTCGATCTCCCATGAAGCCGTTCCGGATCCGGATCTGGCCGAAGCCCGGAGCCCGAAGCCCGAAGCCCCGGCGGCGGCGAAGCCGCTGTCCGAGAGCGAGCAGAGCTTCACCACCGGCTGGGCGCTCCTGCGCGCGGGCCACTTCGCGGACGCCGCGCAGCACTTCGGCGCCGCGGTCGACTCCGATCCGAATTCGCCGCTCGCCGACGACGCGCGCTACTTCCAAGCCGTCGCGCTCGCGCGGGCGGGGCGCACCGGCGACGCCGAGCACGTGCTCACGACCTTCCTCGATCACGCGCCGCGCTCGCTGCGGCGCGGCCGCGCCTCCTTGATGCTCGGCTGGCTGCTCGCCGCGCGCGGCGAGCGCGACGCCGCCCGCGCCCGCTTCGACGACGCCGCGCGCGATCCCGACGACTCGATCGCCGCCGGCGCGCGCGCCGGCCTCGCCGCGCTCGACCAACGCTAGCAGCGGCGCAGGATCGCGACGCCGTGCGGCGCGAGGCGCGAGCGCGGGGCGTCGCGGTAGAGCGAGGCGTCGTGGGGATTCGCGACGACGACGCGATCCATCGGGCCGAGGATCTCGACACGATCGCCGACGAAGAGCATCGATTCGGCGACGACGTTGTAGGGCAGCGGCGTGAAGTGCTCGGTCGGACCCGCGAGCGGATCGAGCGCGTGCACGAGCGCGGCGATGCGCGCGGCGGCGAGATCGTCGACCTGCTGCGGCCGCTCGGCGAGCACGATCGGACCGGCCGGGATGCGCAAGACCTCGCCGCCGTCGAGCGCGATCTCGAGCCCCTCGCTCTCGCCCGCGCGCAGCATCACGCGCTCGCCCCACGGACCGTCGTAGCGGAGCTCGAGCGACCACGCCGCGCACGACTCGCCGCTCGCCGGCGACGTGACGTCGGCGTTCGCGCCGCGCACGCGGCCACGCGCCGACGTGCGCGGGAACGGCCGCTCGGTCCCGCCGCGCGGGAACGCCGACGGCTCGCGCGGGCGCGTGAGGTGCGCGCCGATGCCGCCGAGCGCGGCGCCGCCGAGCGCGCCGAACAGCGCGAGGCCTTGCATGACCGGCACCGACGCGGCGAGCCCGAGCGCGCCCGAGATCAAGACGACCTTCTGCGCGCGCACCATCTCCGCGCGCATGCGCCGGTGCGCCGCGCGCCGCGTCTCGACGTCGCCCCACACCGCCTCGATCAAGCGCAGGCGGTGCGCCGGATCGTCGAGCGCGATCACGTCGTGGCCGTCGCCGCCGTCGCAGGCGCCGCCGTCGTCGTACGCGGTGCGGCACGCGATGCACACGCGCGCGAGGCGCGTCATGGCGGCGCTCCGCCGTCGACCGGCGCGTCGCCGCCCTCTTCGTCGTCGGCGCCCGCGCGATCGAGCGCGAGCGCGGAGCTCGCCCGTTCGAGCGCGCCTTCGTCGTACGGCGCGAGCCGCGCCGCGACCGCATCGGGTCCGATCGCGAGCTCGATCGTGAAGTCGCCGCCCTCCTTCACGGTCGCGAACGCGCGGCCGTCGGCGCCCAGCCCGCAGTCGATGCGATCGCCCGCGTGCGCCGCGCGGATGCGCGGACCGCAATCCGCCTTCACGGCGAGGCCGAGATCCGACGCGACGTCGTCGACGTACTGCTCGAGCGGCGCCGACGAGATCACCATGCCGGCGAGCTCCCAGTCCTTGCCGACCGCGACGACCGGCAGCGCGTCGCCGGTCTCGAGCGTCGCCGTGCAGTGCGAGCCGGAGCACGTCACGTGGCGGACCGCGACGCCGAGCTGCGCCGTGAGCCCGCTCTGGATCGATCGCTCGAGCGCGTCGTTCACGCGCGTCGCCGTGTCGGCGCCGCCGTGGCAGGCCGCGATGCCGAGGACGATGAACGCGCCACGCACCGCCGCTACTACAGCACAGATTCGCTTTGACACCTCGCGCTCGGGTTTGGTGTCATATCTCGTATGACATCGACGCGCGTCGCGCTCGTCGCCGGCCTGCGCACGCCGTTCGCGCGCCAGGCGTCGACGCTGCGGCACGCCAGCGCGCTCGATCTCGGCGCCGCGGTCGTGAAGGAGCTGGTCGCGCGTACCGGCACGACGAACGCGATCGAGCGCGTCGTGTTCGGGCAGGTGCTGCCGTCGTTGCGCGCGCTCAACATCGCGCGCGAGGCCGTCCTCGACGCCGGCCTGCGCCCCGACGTCGACGCGTACAGCGTCGCGCGCGCGTGCGCCACCGGGTATCAAGCCGCCGCCGACGTCGTGCACGCGATCCGCGCGGGCGACATCGAGATCGGCATCGCCGGCGGCGCCGACAGCGCGAGCGACATCCCGATCGCGGTCTCGAAGCCGCTCGCCGCCGCGCTGGTCGCCAACGATCGCGCGCGATCGATCGCGGATCGCGTGCGCGCGTTCAAGCACCTCTCGCCGCGCGATCTGCTGCCCGAGCCGCCGACGCTCGTCGAGCGCACGACCGGGCTCACGATGGGCGAGCACGCCGAGGCGATGGCGTACGAGAACGGCATCACGCGCGCGGCGCAGGACGAGTACGCGCACCGGAGCCACGTCCGCGCCGCCGCCGCGTGGGCCGACGGCCGCTTCGCCGGCGAGGTCGTGCCCATCGGGACCGTGACGGAAGACAACTGCGTGCGCAAGCGCGGCACCGTCGCCGACTACGCGGCGCTGCGCCCCGTGTTCGACCGCGCGAAAGGCACGATCACCGCGGGCAACTCGTCGCCGCTCACCGACGGCGCGAGCGCCGGCGTGTTCATGCGCGAGGATCGCGCGCGCGCGCTCGGGCACGCGCCGATCGCGTACGTGCGCGCGATCGCGTTCACCGCGCTCGATCCGCGCGGGCAGATGCTCATGGGTCCGGCGTACGCGATCCCGAAAGTGCTCGCGCGCGCCGGCGTCGCGTGGCGCGACCTCGCGCTCGTCGATCTGCACGAGGCGTTCGCCGCGCAGGTCCTGAGCGTCACGCAGGCGATCGAGTCGAAGGCGTGGGCGGCGGCGCACCTCGGCGCGAGCGCGGCGATCGGATCGATCGATTGGGATCGCTTCAACGTGATGGGCGGATCGATCGCGCTCGGACATCCGTTCGCGGCGACCGGCATGCGGCAGGTGACGCAGCTCGCGCGCGAGCTCGGGCGGCGCGGCGGCGGGCTCGGGCTGGCGGCGGCGTGCGCGGCGGGCGGGCTCGGCGCGGCGATCGTGCTGGAGGTCGAGACCTAGCGCGCGTGCTATGACGCGGGCATGAAGCAGCGCGTGAGCCTGTTCGTCGCCGCGGCGGTCGTCGCGGCCGCGGCGTGCGGCAAGAAGAACGACACGACCTCGAGCGGCGGCAGCGCGACCGCGAGCGGTTCGGATCCGTGGGCCGGCTCGGCGAAGGCGTCGGGCGCGGTCGACGCCAACGATTGTCCGCCGCCGCCGACGACGGCGACGCCGGCCGCGGTCACCGCGAAGCTGGTCAAGCCGTTCTTCTTCCACGCGACCAAGCCGGGCATGGCCAACGTGTGGCTGTTCGGCACGATCCACATCGGCGTCACCCCCGACGCGGTCCCCGACTCGATCCTCGAGAAGCTCGACAAGAGCGAGCGCTTCGCGATGGAAGCCGACATCACGCCGAGCCCCGACCTGCTCGAGTCGATCATGCGCAACGACGGCAAGACGCTCGCCGACGACGTCGGGCCGGTGGTCTGGCACAAGTTCGTGTGCGCGGTCGGCAAGATGCAGGCGAGCAACGCCGAGCACATGAAGCCGTCGCTGGCGGCGACCGTGCTCGACGTCCAAGGGCTGCCGACCACCGAGGCGCTCGACTCGTTCCTGTTCCAGCGCGCGAAGAAGGGCGGCAAGGGCATCGTCTTCCTCGAGCCCGCCAAGAAGCAGCTCGCGCTCCTCGACAAGTGGATGGACGCGCGCGAGATCGTGTGGAGCGTCGATCACCTCGACGAGATCCGGAAGAACAACGTCGAGCTGATCGATTCCTACACCGCGGGCGACGAGGCGAAGGCGATCGAGATGAGCAAGGACGACAGCGAGTTCGTGAAGTCCGGGCGCACGCACGACGAGTTCGTCCAGTTCATGAAGGAGCTCCTGCTCGATCGGAACGCGTCGTGGATCGACGAGATCGAGGGCATGGCGAAGAAGGGCGACGCGTTCGTCGCGGTCGGCGCGATGCACCTGCTCGGCGACGGCAGCGTGATCGATCTGCTGCAGAAGAAGGGCTGGAAGATCGAGCGCGTCGCGCCGTAGCGAGGTACGGATTCCGTACCGCCGCGGCGCGGCCCGCGCGGCTAGCGTTCGCGCATGG
>DATJIA010000299.1:0-13848 GCA_035493675.1 Kofleriaceae bacterium
GGCGGTGGTCGTCGAGGGTACGTCGGACCAGAACTATATGACCGCGATCAAGAACGTGCTGATCGCGCGGAAGAAGATCTCTCCACGGCGCGAGCTTCTATTCGTCGCGGCAGGCGGCGCGAAGGGCGTAAACACTATTGCACCCATCCTTGCGAGCAAGGACGAGCCGCCGATGGTGCTGCTCGACGATGATCGCCAAGGACGACAGTTCGCGGAGCAGCTGCGTAGTGGTCCAGTCTATGCGGGCGCCGCAGAGCGAATAGTCAGCGTCAAGGACGTCGCGAAGGTCGATGGTGGCGAGATCGAGGATCTATTGCAGAGCTACGTCATCGACGCCGCTAGCCGCATGCTACGAAACTCTTCCGACCAAGACTTCGAAGATGTCGCCGAGCGCGGTCAGCCGATCGTGCCGCAAGTCGAGGCATATGCGGCGAAGTGCGGCGTTCCGCTACCGAAGGGATGGAAGGTCGATCTCGCGCGTCTCGTGAAGCAGCGATTGTTGAAGGACGTGGACAACATCCCTGATGACGTGCTGAAGAGCTGGAGCGATCTCTTCGCGCGCTTCGATCCGACAAGAGGTCGCGCGAAAGCAATCGCAAAGGCCTTCGCCGAGGTCGTTACGCCTCCAGCGCCGCGCGCGACAGAGTAGGAATCCCTACGCGTTGATCTGGTCGAGGAATTCCTGCGCGTCGCTGAAGTTCGGGTCCTCGCGCAGCGCCTTCTTCGCCCACAGCTCGGCCTTCGCGCGGTTGCCGCGCGCATGCTCGATCTTGGCCTCCCACAGCAAGGCCATGGGGCGCGTGACGGGCGCGGGGTTCTCCATCAGCGTGATCGCGCGCAGCGGCTTGAGCGCGAGCTCGTAGTCGCCGATCTCGGTCGCGAGCTGCGCGAGCTCGGCGGCGACTTCGCCGTTCTTGCGATCGACGTCGAACGCCTTCTTGAGCCAGTTGAGCTGGCCGTCCTTGTCGCCGAGCATCGACGACACGCGCGCCATCCGCTGCTGCAAGACCGCGAGCTCGGGCGAGCGCTTCTTGTGCGCGTTGATCGCCGACTCGAGGCCGCGCGCGGCTTCCTCGACCTGGCCCGAGTTGATCTGCACGTCGACGAACAGCATCGCCGCCGCGTGATCCTCCGGTTGTAGATCGAGCGCCTTGCGCGCGGGATCCGCCGCGGCCGCCGCGTCGCCGAGATCGTAGAGCATGAGCTCGGCGGCGCGCTTGTAGCCGTCGAAGCGCACCTGCGCGTCGGTCGCGTGATCCGCCTCGGCGATCAGGATGCCCGCGAGCTCGCGGTGCGCGCCCGCGAGCTCGTAGAACTCGCGCAGCTTGGTCCGGATCTCCTCGGCGCCGGGCTGATGCTGGTGCACGACCTCGAGCACCGGCACCGCGTCGGCGGGCCGCCCCGCGTTCGCCGCCGCCGCCGCGACGCGCAGCGCCGCATCGATCTGATCGGCGGCCTCCGTGATGTACGCGAGGCGCGTGCACGCGGCGATCACGCCGTCCCAGTACTCGATCGCCGCGTCCATGTCGCGCAGCTGGTAGAGCGGCTCGGCGTCGCGCGGCTCGCGCTCGATCCACGCGACCAGGAGGTTGCGCGCGCGCTCGGCGTCGCCGTACTGCGTGAGCAGCGACGACAACCGCAAGGTCGCAGCGCGCTCCGCATCGCGATCCGCGGCTTGCTCGGCGGCGGCGCGACGGCGCTCGAGCCCGTCGGCGAGCGCGTGCGCGGACTTCGCGGGATCGAGGCCGAACGCCTCCTCGAGATCCGCGACCGCGCGCGCCTCGTCGCCGAGCTGTTGCGCGATCGACGCGCGGAGGAGCAACAGATCGACGCGCGCGTCGCCCTTGATGTCGCCGAGCGCCTCGCCGATCGCCGCCTGCGCGCCGTCGAGATCGCCGCCGGCGGCGAGCGCCGCGGCGAGATCGGTGACGAGCTCCGGCGCGTTCGGCTGGCGCGCGCGCGCGGTGCGCAGCACGCCGGCCGCCGCGAGCGGCTGCCCGAGGTAGCCCGAGTACACGCTCGCGGCCTCGCGCAGGCGCGCGACCGCCGCGGCGTCGTCCTTCATGCGCGACGCGTCGCCGCTCATCAGATCCGCGAGCGCCGCCCACTGCGACGTCTCGCGATACCAGCCCTCGAGGCGATCGTGGATCTGCGCGTCCTCGGGCGCGCTCTTGTGCGCGACCTCGAGCGTGCGCTGCACGCCGGCGTAGTCACCGGCCTGCTCCCACATCGACGCGAGGTGCCACGCGAGCTGCGGCGCCGCGTCGGGTGACTCGACCGCGAGCAGGCGCTCCATCAAGCCGGCGGCCTCGCGCGGATCGCTGCCCTCGCCGAGGTGACCGACGACCTGGCGCAAGAGCTCGCGATCGTCGGGCGCGACGTCGAGCGCGCGCCGATAGACCTGCGCGGCGTCGGGGTTGCCGGCGCGATCGAGCAGGCCGCCGAGCCGCATCGCGACGTCGATCGTCGCGTCGCGACTTCCGCGGCGAAGCGCGTCTTCGAAGCGCGACGCGAGGAAGTCCGCGAGGCCTTCGTCGTCGCCGAGCGTGCGCAGCGTCTCCTCCAGGAGCGCCGCCGCCTCGATGTTGTCCGGATCGTCGCCGAGCGCGTCCTTCAGGACCTCGAGCGCGTCGTGGTGGCGCTCGAGCTTCTCGATCAAGTAGCGCGCGTGCTGGATGCGCAGCGCGTTGCGCTCGATCGGATCGGTGAGGTTGGGCAAGGTCGACGAGATCACCGACGCGAGCCGATCGCCGTCGCCCATCTCGCGATAGAGCGCGACCAACGGCTCCCACACGTCGCGGTTCGACGGCGTGCGCTCGCGCATGAACTCGTACATCTCGGCGGCGAGCGGCTGGGTCGCGCGATGTCCGGCGGCCTTCTCCGCGATCTTCTTCGCGAGCGTCTCGATCGACTTCGCGTCGGCGTCGTTCGCGATCTCGTAGACGAGGTCGCGCGCGGTCGCGAGATCGCCGGCCTTGACCCGCCGCTCGGCGAGCGCGAGCACGGCCCACTCGGAGGTCGCCGCGCCGAGCACGGTGTCGCGCGCCGCGGAGACCGCGCGCTCGAGCAGCGCTTCGGCGCGCGCGTCCTGGCCGACCTCGACGGCGAGATCGACCGCTTCGCGGATCTGCTGCGCGGTGGCGCCGCTCGATTGCGCGCGCTTCTCGAGGAAGTCGAGCAGCAGCTCGTTGTCACCGCCGCCGCGCGCGACGCGCTCGTACAAGCCCATCACGCGTTGATCTTCCTTGTCCGCGCCGCTCGCGATCTTCAAGACGCGCCCGGCCTGCGCCCACCGCGGCTCCGCGGCGAACGCGCGCTCGATCAGATCGATGCCCTGCTTCCGGCGCGACGGCGTCTGGATGAAGATCTCCGCGAGCCGATACAGCGCGTCGAGCTGCGCCGGCTCCGGCTCGCCCTGCTCGGGCCCCGCGAGCTGCAACATGTGATCGAGGGCGCGCGCTTGCTCGTCGGTGTCGCCGAGCGCGCCGGCGATGCGCGCCTGCGCGTAGTACGCCTCGGCGAGCCGCTCGCCCAACATCTCGACGCGGCGGTAGAGCGCGGCCGCGCCCTTCATGTCGTTCGCGTCCTGCTCGAGCGCTTCGCCGGCCTTCATCAAGAGGCCCGCGACCACGGGCGGATCGTCCTTGCGGCGCATCCGTCCGACCACGGCGTCGACCGCCTCGACGTACTTCTTGGTCTGGTTGATCCGCTTCGCGAGCGCGCGCGCGCGATCGTGCAGATCCATGCGGCCGGGCGCTTGTCCGAACGCCTTGATCAACGCGTCGAGCGCGTCGTCGGGCTTGCCGAGCTGCTGGTCGAGCACCTCGGCGAGATCGGCGAGCAAGCGGGCCTGCGACTGCGACTCCGTCGACGCGGCGAGGCGCTTCTCGAGCACCATGCGGAGCGTCTCGGCCTCGTCGTGCGCGAGGAGCGATCGGCGCAAGCGGCGCACCTCGACGTCCGATTGCGTCGCGGCGTCGATCGCGCTCTCGAGCAGCTCCTTCGCTTGATCGGCCTCGCCGCGCTCGGCGGCGAGCTTCGACAATTCGAACAGGACCTCGCTCGATCCGACCGCGGCCTCGTCCTCGCCGGGGGGCTGGCGGCGGACCACCAACAACAGCGCGCGATACGTGCGCTCCGCCTTCTCCTGCTGGCCCGCGGCGCGCGCCATCTCGGCGAGCTCCTTCTGGATGCGGGCGTTGGAGACGTCCATCTTCGCCGCTTGCTCCATCTCGGCGATCGCCTCGTCGTGCTTGCCTTCGGCTTGCGCGACGCGGGCGAGCTCGACGTGCAGCGCGGCGCGCTCGGGCGAGCGACGGCGTCCGAAATCGGCGATGAGCTCGGTGAGGATCTTGCGCGAGTCGTCGAGGCGGCCGGCGACGCGCAGGCCGATCGCGAGCTGCGCGCGCAGCTCCTTGTCGTCGGGATCGAGCGCGAGCGCCTTCTCGAGGGCGGGGATCGCCTTCGCCGGCGCGCCGAGCTTGTCGGTATAGATCGATGCGGCCTCGCGCGCGAAGCTCGCGGTCAGCTTGTCGTCGCCGAGCAGGCCGAGCGAGCGCGTGAGGTGGCGCGCGAGCGGCTCCCAGTTCTCGGCCTGGCGATGCAGCTCGGACAGCAGCGTGCGCAATTCGAGCGACGACGTCTGATCGTCGAGGTTCGATTCGATCGCGGCGATCGCGCGATCGGCCTGACCCGCGCCGAGGTGCGCGCGCGCCAGTTGCAAGACGATCGACGGACGCTCCGACGGCGGCGTCGCGCCGAGCAGCGACTCGAACCACGGCACCGCGAGCCCGGGTTGACCGCGATCGACCTGCAGGCGCGCGAGCGCGCGGAACGAGTCGGCGGTCGGCGCCAGCGTGACGACGCGGCGATGGCCGGCGATCGCGCGCTCGACCTCTTTGGTGTCCTTCTCGGCGACGCCGGCGAACCGCGCGTACAGCTTCGCCGCGCGCGCGTTGTCGCCCGCTTGCTCGAGCTTCTGCGCCTGCTCCTCGAGCAGATCGGCGAGCTGCTTGTGCTGGCCCTTCGCCGCCAGGAAGCTCGCGACCGCGTCGATCGACGCGTCGTGACCGGGCGAGTCGGAGAGGTTGGCCTTCAAGGCCTCCAACCGGCCGCCTTGCTCCTCGACGACGCCGACCAGGCGCGCGATGTCGAGGCGCAGGCCGAGCCGCTTCGCGGCGTCGGTCTCGAGGCCGAGCTGGACCTGCCGTAGCCCCAATAGCTCGGCGGTGCGGCCCTCGGCGTCGAGATTGGCGCCGAGCTTGTCGATGATGTCGAGGTCCTTCGGCGCGACCGCGAGCGCGGCGCGATACATGTCGATCGCGGCCGGGCGATCGCCGAGCTCGTCGCCGGCGATCTGCGCGGCGCGCAGGCGCAGCTCGCGCTTGGTGCCGTCGTCGAACGGCAGGCGCGCGCCCTCGACGAGCAGATCGACCGCGGCGCGCGGACGATTCGCCGCGCGGTGCAGATCGACGAGCGAATCGAGCGCCCACCGCGCGGTCGCGTCGGCGGGGCGGGTCGATTGGATCTTCGCGGCGCCGCGCCACGCGGCGGTCGCGCGGCCGAGCACCTGGCCGAGGATCGCGATCGCCTGATCGCGATCGCCGAGCTTGCCGGCGACCTCCGCGGCCTCGACCTGCACGTCGAGATCGCGGCTGTCGGTGTCGGCGAGGCGGCGCAAGGTCTCGAGCAACGTCACCGACGGCGGGCGCATGCGCTCGAGCGCGGCGAGCTCGCCCAGCGTCGACGCGCGATCGCCGCCGAGCTCGAGGCTCTTGCGGAACGCGCCGATCGCGGCGCCGGCGTCGTTCTTGCGATCGCGGTGCCAGTACGCGAGCTGCAGGTAGACCTGCGACGCGATCGCGGGCGCGAGCCCGGACTTCGCGACCGCGGTCTCGACGGCGGCGACCAGCGGATCGATCTGTCCGCTCTCGACGGCGGTGCGCTCGAGCTCGCCGAGCAAGCCCTCGTCGAAGCGCTCGCGCGCCTTCATGTACGCGAGCACGAGCGCGGCGGTCTCGTCCCAGCGACCGAGCGCGGGGCCGAGCATGACGACGCCGCGGATCGCGTTGAGGTAGCCGGGCTCGCTGCCGAGCACGGCGCGATACGCGTCGAACGCGGCGGCGTCGTTCGAGACGCCGACGAGCAGGCCCGCGTGCACCTGCGACATGCGCGCGGCCTCGCGGAGATCGTCGAGGCGCGAGATCGCGGCGCCGAACGCGGCGGCGGCGACGTCGTTCTTGCCGGTCTCGGTGGCGAGCGCGAGCAGATCGCGCTCGATCACGGCGTTCTTGGGATCGAGCGGGAACGCGGCCGCGAGGTTGGCGAGCGCGCCTTCCTTGTCGCCGAGCCGATCCTTCTGGATCGCGGCGGCCTCGCGATAGAGCGCGAGCTTCGCCTTGTCGTCCTTCGCCTCGGCGAGGCGCGCCGGCAAGATCTCGAGGAAGCCCTGCCAGTCTTCGTTGGCGTAGTTCGCGGCGGCGAGCGCATCGGCGGCGCGCGCGCGCGTCTCCGGAACGTTGGTGAGCGCGAGCAGGCCGGCGCGGGCGCCGCCGTTCTTGGAGTCGATCGCGAGCGCGTTCTTGAACGCGGCGAACGCGCGCTCGGGCTGACCCAGGTGCTCGCGCAGCGCGTCGCCGAGGCGGACCAGGCGCGCGGTCGTGCGCTGGGTGTCGCGATCCGCCGCGCGCTCGAGCAGATCGGCCATCTCCCCCCACCGCTTGGTCGCGGCGTAGAGATCCGCGAGCGCGTTGACGGTCTCGGCGTCCTCGCCGGAGTCGCGCATCACGCGCTGCCACGCGCCGATCGACGCGTCGTTGTCGCCGAGCTCGTCGCGGTACACGGTCGCGATGCGGATCAGGTCGCTGCGCTTCTGGACGGTCGAGACGTTCTTCGCGACGCGCAGATCGAGCGCGGCGACCAGATCCTTCCAGCGGCCCGAGCCCTCGAGCAGCGAGATGCGCGCGTCGAGCGCGGGCAGATCCGACGGATCGTCCGCGATGCGGCGATGCCACAGCCCGAGCGCGCGATCGGTGTCGCCGAGGCCTTCGGCGAGGCGCGCGGCTTCGCCGAGCACGCCGCGACGCGCGGTCGCATCCTTCTCGAGCCCGGCGAGGCGCTCGAGGACGTCGAGGCGATCGTTCGGACGCTCGGTCTTCGCGTACAGCTCGCTCAAGCGGCGCGAGACCATCAGCTGCTCGTGCTCGCCGGCGCCCGGCTGCGTGAGCGCTTGTTGATAGAGCTCGATCGCGCCGTTCGCGTCCTTCAGGACCTCGGCGCGGGTGCGCGCGGCCTCCGCGAGCAGCTCGACCTTGCGGGCGACCCCGACGCTGCCGCCGGCGGCCGCCGCCACGCCCTCGGCGTAGCGCTGGAAGTTGCCGCTCTTCTGCGCGAGCTGGCGCAGCTTCTCCTGCGTGACGCTCGAGTCGGGTTGCAAGGACAAGAGCGCGGCGTAGTGATCCATCGCGGCGCCGCCCTCGTCGAGCTCGGCGAGGCGCGCGCCCGCTTCTTCGCGGAGCGCTTGGCTGTGCGCGGGATCGAGCTGGATCACGCGCTCGAGGACGCGGATCACCTCGCGCGGGCGCTGCGTCGCGTCGTAGTGCGAGCGCAGCAGATCGAGCGCGGCCTCGCGGATCTGCTTCGACGAGTGCGTCGAGTCGATGATCCGCTCGAGCAGCGAGCAGGCTTCCTTGTCGTCTTCGGCCTCGGCCAACAAAGGCCGCACCGCGGCGAGCGAGCGCGCCGGATCGTGCAGGTTGTCGAGGAAGCAGCCGGCGATGCGGGCGCGCGTCTTCTCGCGCTCCTTCTTCGACTGCGAATCGAGCCGGCCTTCCCACAGCGAGATCAGATCGGCCCAGCGCTCGTGACGCTCGAGCAAGCGCTCGAGCGACGGCCCGAGCTGGGCGTCGTCGGGCGTGAGCGGGAGGAGGCGCTGCAGGTAGCCGATCGCCTTGTCGGGCTGGTTGGCGACGTCCTTCGCGAGCTGCGCGGCCTCGCGCAGCAGCTTGATGTGGCGCTGCTTGTCGCGCTTGGGCGTCGCTTCGAGCGCGCGATCGTAGAGCCGGAGCAGATCGTTCCAGCGCTCGCCGTGCGTGTAGACGACCGAGAGGCGCTGCAGCGCCGACTCCGACTGCGGCGCGAGCTCGAGCACGCGGCCCAAGATGCCCTCGAGCACCTTCGGATCGTCGCCGAACCACTCGTCGCAGAACGACGCCGCGCGTTCGCCGATCATCTCGGCGACCTCGGCGGGCTGGCCCTTGGACAAGACGTCGCGATACAGCGACACGACATCGTCGGGACTGTCGTTCTCGGCGGCGAGGTTCTCGACCTCGTCCCATCCGGCGGTGGCATGAGGCGCTGCGCGAACGGCGCGTGCGGCCTCCTCGAGTGCGGCGCGGTCGGCCATGAAGGAGCTCCCCCTCGAAGCCGGACGAATGTATCACGCGCGCTCTCCGCTCCGTCGAGGCGGGCGGCGCAGAATGGCTCAGAACGCTGCGCGTGCGTACAGCGTCGCGGTCAGCGGCGCGAGGAACGCCGAGGGGCGACCGAAGTCGGGGTTGCGCGCAGGGACCGCGCCGTCGTCGCCGCGGAGGAAGACGAGGTCGGTCAGGTCGCCGCCGCTGATCGGCGCGACCGCGTCGGTCGTATATCGCTCGTCGACGGCGACCACCGGTCGATGATCGAAGACGTTCAACAGATCGAGGCCGGCCTCGAACCGGCCGCGCCGCAGGGCGACGTGGATGTCGGCGGCGGTGGCGGGAGGTGTGCGCCCGAGCGTGCCGCGCGCGAGGATCTGCGCGCCGCGTCCGTCGACGGCGCCGATCGGTCGCCCGCTCGCCGCGATCGCGCGCCCGCCCACGATCAGATCCGTCTTGCCGAGCGATCGGGTCGTGACGACCTCGGTGACGAACCGATGGCGGAGGTCCGACGGGAGATCGCCGACCGCGGGGCCCTCGGTCCATTCGGCGCCGGCGTACGTGGTCGCGCCGAGCGTCGGGTCGGCGGGGCCGGACCAATCGCCGAACGCGCGTGCGTAGGTGTAGGCGAAGCGCAGGGCGACGTGCGCGGTCGGCGCGGTCGCGAGCTGGAGCGTGAAGGTGCCGGCGTCGCGGTGCGCCGGCACGTCGCCGATCAGCGTGCCGTCGGAGTCGAGGCCGCGGCGCAGCGTGCGCCACTCGAGCGCGGCGCCGAGCCGGAGCGCGGACTCGAGCGCGACCTCGCCGCCGATCGTGATGTCGTCGGCGATCATCGGCGCGGTGCCGGTCGCGAGCTTGGTGCCGGGATCGTCGTGGATCACCTCGCCGGTGCCGCCCGGCAGCCGGATCCGATCCCAGCGGGTCGGCCCGCCCTCGATCGTCTCGTCGAGCCGGAGCGGCAGCATCGGCACGAGCCGCGCGACGCCGGCGAACACGCGCGAGCGGCCGCCGCCGAGCGGATCCCACGCGACGCTCGCGCGCGGCAGGAGCGCGGACAGCGCGTCGGCGCCGCCCAGATGCTGATATTCGTATCGCGCGCCGAGGTCGGCGGCGACGTTCGCGCCGGGGCGCCACGTGTCCTCGAGCCACGCGGCGGCGGCGCGCGAGCGCACCGTGGTCTGCGCGCTGTCGAGGATCGTGCACGGCGTGCCGCCGCAGTCGTCGGAGCCATCGAGCGTGATGAAGCGGGTCTCGATCCGATCGTCGCCGAAGATCGATCGTTCGAGCACACCGCCGCTGTAGCGCCGCGCGATCACGAGGCGCGCGTCCTCGCCGGTGACGCCGAGATCGATCCGGTGCTCGTCGATGCGGTGCGCGATCTCGGCGGTCACGCTCGGACGATCCGCGGTGGTGTCGGTCGTGAGCCCGACGCCGCCCTGCGCGAAGTAACCGGTCGGCATCGGGCAGCGCGCGAAGGCGGCGGGCGCGTTGCAGGCCTGCGACAGCAGCGGATCGTCGAGCGTCGCCGGCACGAACGCGGTGTTCAGCTGGCGCGCGTCGGCGGCGGCCGGATCGTGCGCGCGCTCGCGATAGACATCGCGGTGCCACGACCATTGCACGAACGCGCGCGTGTCGGCCCAACGGCCGCGATAGGTCGCGATCGCGTCGCCGGTCGTGCGCGCGAGATCGATCGCGCCGGCGGAATCGGTCGCCATCGGATCGAACGACGTGTCGCGCGCGAACGTCCCGACCAGCGTGAGCGCGAACGCGTGCGGGCCGCGATCGAGCCCGGCGCGCGCGACGAACGGCACGTCGATCACGTTCGCGTCGTGCGCGCGCGTCTCGATCGTCTCGATCGTGTGCGGCGCGGTGTACGCGCGCGCGGTCGTCGTGACGGTGAAGGGCTGGAGCCGCGCCTGCACGCCGGCGAAGTACCAGGCGCCGTCGACGACCGCGGGGCCGCCGGCGGTGACCGCGACCGTCGCGGCGCGGGTGTCGCCGAGCTCCGCGGTCACGGGGACGTAGCGCGCGTCGATGACGTCGCGCGCCGGCGTGCCCAGCGTCAGCCACGCGGCTGCGTGGACTTCGCGATGATCACCGCCGCGCGCGAGCTCCGCGTCGATCATCGCGCCGGTCGACGCGCGATCCCTTGCCACGAAGCCGCCGGTGACGACCGCGATCGATCGCAGGAACGCGAGCGGCACGCGCGTGCCGGCGCCGCCGGTGCGCGGATCGTCGGTCGGTGCGCCGTCGATCGTCCAGCGGTTCTCGATCCCCGACGAGCCGGGCACGACGATGCCGAACGGATCGCGCGCGGCGCCGGCGGCCAGGCTCGCGAGGCGATCCTGCGTCGCATCGGCGAGCGGCAGGTTCGTCAGCCACGCGGCGTCGAGCCGCGCGCCGACCGCGGCGGGCGCGAACGCCTCCATCGGATCGGTCGGGAACACGCAGCCGAACGGACCGAGCGCGCTGCAGTCGAGCGCCTTCGGCTTCGGCTTGTCGGCGAAGCCGAACAGATCGTCGGCGTGCGCGGTTGCGCTCGCGCACAGGACGATCATGGTGATGCGACCGACCAACGCCCATGACGTTAACATCGATGACCCGCGTCACCGCCGGCAACGATCGGCCGATCGCGCGCGGGCGGTACGTCTTGTACTGGATGATCGCCGCGCGGCGCGCGCGGTGGAGCTTCGCGCTCGATCACGCGATCGCGCGCGCGAGAGAGCTCGGCGTGCCGCTGGTCGTCTTGGAGGCGTTGCGCGCCGGCTATGCGCACGCGAGCGATCGCCTGCACCGCTTCGTGATCGACGGCATGGACGACAACGCGCGCGCGTTCGATGCCGCCGGCGTGACGTATCACGCGTACGTCGAGCGCGCGGCGGGCGAGGGCGGCGGCTTGCTCGAGGCGCTGGCCGCGCGCGCGAGCGTCGTCGTCACCGACGAGTGGCCGGGCTTCTTCGTGCCGCGCATGGTCGCCGCGGCCGCCGCGAAGCTGCGCGTGCGGCTCGAGCTCGTCGACGGGAACGGTCTCCTGCCGTTGCGGATGCACGGCCGCGCGTTCGACAGCGCGATCGCGTTCCGGCGCCACTGGCAGCGCGTGATCGCGCCCGCGCTCGCGGAGCGGCCGAACGCCGCGCCGCTCGAGGTGCTGCCGCGCGCGCTCCGCGGCGGCGAGATCGCCGGATCGATCCTGCGCCGCTGGCCGCGCGCCGGCGCGATCGATCTCGCGACGCTTCCGATCGATCACGAGGTCGCGCCCGTGCGGGATCGCGGCGGCGCGCGCGCGGCGGCGGCGGCGCTCGATCACTTCATCGGCGATCAGCTGGCTCGGTACCACGAAGATCGCGCGCAGCCCGGCACCGGCAGCGGCCTCTCGCCGTACCTCCACTTCGGTCACGTCGGCGCGCACGAGATCATCGCGCGCGTCTGGGACCACGCCGGCTGGGATCCGTCGCGCGTCTCCCAGCGCGCGCACGGACGCCGCGAGGGCTGGTGGGGCCTGCCGCGCGCGCACGAGACGTTCATGGATCAGATCGTCACGTGGCGCGAGCTCGGCTTCGGCTTCGCGTTCCACGTGCGCGATCACACGTCGTGGCGATCGTTGCCCGCGTGGGCGCGGGCGTCGCTCGATCAACACGCGTCCGATCCGCGGACATTCCGCTATTCGCGCGATCAGCTCGCGCGTGCGCAGACCCACGATCCGATCTGGAACGCCGCGCAGACGCAGCTCCGGCGCGACGGCCGCATCGACAACTACCTGCGCATGCTCTGGGGCAAGAAGATCCTCGAGTGGTCCGCGTCACCCCGCGCCGCGCTCGCGAACCTGATCGCGCTCAACGATCGCTACGCCGTCGACGGACGCGACCCCAACTCGTACAACGGCATCTGCTGGACCCTCGGCCGCTTCGATCGTCCGTGGCCCGAGCGCGCGATCTACGGCGTGATCCGCTCCATGTCGTCGGAGCGCACGGCCAAGAAGCTCGATCTGCGCGAGTACATGAAGACCTACGCGCCGGGTGCTAGCCTTTCCTCGTGGCCAAGTTCCGCATCACGTACAACGCGCCGGTCGTCCTCACGTTCGCGCTGATCTCGGCGATCGTGCAGCTCTTGCCGGTGTCGCTCGAGAGCTGGTTCGTCACGTACCCGAGCTTCAAGTACGGGACGCACGCGTGGGTCGGCCTGTTCACGCACATCTTCGGTCACGCGAACTGGAACCACCTCGCCGCGAACTTCATGTTCATCCTCCTGATCGGGCCGATCCTCGAGGAGCGTCACGGCTCGCTGTCGCTGCTCTTCATGATCGCGATCACCGCGTTCGTCGAGGGCCTCGCGAACATGGTGCTCACCAACCACCCGATGCTGGGCGCGAGCGGCACCGTCTTCATGATGATCATCCTCGCGTCGACGGCGAACATCCGCGCGCGGGAGATCCCGCTGACGTTCCTCGCGGTCGCCGCGATCTATCTCGGCGGCGAGGTCGTCGCGATGTTCCGCAACGACGATCAGGTCTCGCACCTGACGCACCTGATCGGCGGGCTCGCCGGCGCCGCGTTCGGCTTCTTCGGCGCGGGCGCCCCGCGCGACGTGCGCGAGGCGAAGAAGCCCGTCGTGCCGGTGCTGCCCGCGGCGGTCGTCGCTCAGACGAAGAAGTCCGGGACGAGCTGAGCGCTCGGGTCGACCGCGTACTCACTCAAGTCGGTCTTGCCCTCGGCGCGCAGCACTTCGTCGTCGATGAAGAAGTTGCCGGTGCACTCGCGCGCCGGGCGATGGAAGATCGCGTAGGCGGCGTCGCCCATGATCTCCGGCTTGCGCGAGCCGCGGACGATCGCGTCGCCGCCGAGGAGGTTCTGGACCGCGGCGGTCGCGATCGTCGTGCGCGGCCACAGCGCGTTGAACGCGATGCCGTCCTTCTTGAACTCGCCGCTCATGCCGAGCACGCACATCGACATCCCGAACTTCGCCATCGTGTACGCGACGTGCGGCGCGAACCACTTCGTCTCCATGTTGAGCGGAGGCGAGAGGTTCAGGACGTGCGGGTTCGCCGCCTTCTTGAGGAACGGGATGCACGCCTGCGAGCACACGAACGTGCCGCGCGTGTTGATGCCGTGCATGAGGTCGTAGCGCTTCATCGGCGTCGCCTCGGTGCCGGTCAGGTGGATCGCGCTCGCGTTGTTGACGAGGATGTCGATGCCGCCGAACGTCTCGACGGTCTTCTTGACCGCCTCGGCGACCGCGTTCTCGTCGCGGATGTCGACCGCGAGCGGCAGCGCCTTGCCGCCCGCCGCGTTGATCTCCTCGGCGGCGCTGTAGATCGTGCCCGGCAGCTTCGGGTGCGGCTCGGTCGTCTTCGCGATGATCGCGACGTTCGCGCCGTCGCGCGCGGCGCGCAGCCCGATCGCCTTGCCGATGCCGCGGCTCGCGCCGGTGATGAACA